>JACROP010000167.1 GCA_016214385.1 Nitrospirota bacterium | reverse complement strand
GGCGGTTGAGGGGGCAAAGGGTGCGGCAAATCCAAAGACAAGAGAAGCGATCCGTGTGGGTATGGAAAAGCATAATGAATTCTATAAGTGGGCGCAAGAGCAAGGGATGATCACAAATGAGGCCATACCAGGAACAGGGCTGAGACCAGATGCTATTGATTTAGCTAATAAAACAGTCTATGAATTAAAACCATCTGGCTCTCAAATAGGAGAAAGCCAATTACGAGATTATATGAAGGCGGCTGAAAGGGTGTATGGTGGTAAATGGGAAGGAAAGATAATATACTATACCAAATAAATACATAAAGCTTATCCCAAGGGGGATACTGAATAATATAGAGCATCCTCTTCAAGGTTGCAGGGTAATGCTCTGCTTTATTGTACTTTGCAAATTAATGCATTTTTTGGTTATGAGTAATTTAATATACATAGGTTATAGAGGCTATTTTTTAAAAGAATTGGTTCCATACAAAAAAGAAATTGTATTAAATTTATGTGATAAACTTTATCAAGAAGTAAATACTGATGTGGCATGTAATTATTATTTCACCATTGCGGATGAAGAAAAAAGAACAAAGAAAAAAAGATATTTACGTGAAGGAATGATTAGAGAATTAGATATAGCTACCGAAAAAAAACATTCAAGGGTGGTATTACATGGCCCGGAAATCATTCTGGGGGAGAAAAAACATTACATTTTAGGAGCTGTAATTGATTTGTATGACTTTTGGAAAAACAACAATCCGCTTTGTTTTGACTGTGTGTTCCTTTTTCCTTACATTAAAGGCCCGATTGAAAAATTTTTCAAATGGGCCTCGACAATTATAGGATGTCATTATGGATTAATTTTTGTTGATGAAAATTATGACAAAGTTTTATCTGAGATAGAAGCCATTCCCCGTATCATGTGGGGTGATTTTTCCTCAGGAAAAACTCAAAAGTGGGAAAAGGAGCTTGGTTTTTATTGTAAAGAATCTAAAGTTTATACCGAATATATCCGAAAAGCTTACTGGGGAAATTTCTTGAATGTTAATCACATCATAAAGCTTGGAGGAATTAAAAAAGTTCAGAAAGAAGCACCTGCATTTTTAGTTGAGGAATTGCCAGGAGGTGGAGGATACATCCAACTTACGGAATCATTTCTTGATTTTGGAAAATCCGGTTTTAAGGAAAAACTGATGAAGCTTGACAAATATTTTGCACCTATTATTTTGCCTGGGAGACCCGAAGTGGTTTGGTAGTTCTATTTAGACATAGGTTATAGAGATCACAGGCCAGGAGCTTGACAGTGAAACCAATCTCTATTACTATGGAGCAAGGTATTACGACCCTGTTCTTTCAAAATTTATAAGCGCTGACCCAATAGAGCCTGACTATTCTGATCCTCAAGCTCTGAATCGTTACAGCTACGTCCTGAACAACCCCTTAAGGTATACAGATCCGACTGGTTATCAACCTGAGGTTTACATAGACATTTATTATTATCCAAGGCCGTACTACTTTGAAGGACTCCCCCAGTTACAAGATACTGCTCTGTCAGGCATAGTCTCTGGGCCTTACAGTGGAGATTCCCTATCTGAAATAGTCAGATTAGCAGCCACTCCTCTACCCTGGGCTTCCTGGGTATCATGGGGGCATAGCTATTTAATGCAAAGGGCTGAGGCTAAGCTCCAGGCAGGCTATCCTGTAGCAGCCTTCATCAATGTCCTTGGAGCATCAGCCCTGGATGTCTTTGTCCCCCAGACCTATGGAGATGTGCCTTTCTTGTTTTTGGGAGGGGTGGGGAAGGTTGGAGTAAAGGGAATTACAAAAGCAACCAATGTGTTCAAACATATCAAAACTAAAGGTGTACCGCCACAAGGTTACAAGGGAGGTAGAATATTTCAAAACAGAGAAGGAAAGTTGCCCCAAGGTGGAAAATATCGAGAATATGATATTGATCCCTATGTTTCTGGTCAAAGTCGAACAGCAGAACGGATAGTAATTGATGAGAGTACTGGTAGAGCATGGTATACACCCGATCATTATAAAACTTTTGTTGAAATTACACCTTAAGCATATGCAAGAACTATTAGATATTAAGAATTTACTTTCTCCTAAGAAGCCCTGGATACATTTAGTTAAATGTTCAGAGAGAGAAGTCGATAATTTTTCGAATTACCTTATATCTCAGGCAGTGGCTGTTGTTCGTGTCTTACGTGGGAAACGGTGCACAACGAAATCGGGTCTCTTTGATGAATTTGCTTCTGCACTTCAATTTCCGTACTACTTTGGCGAAAACTGGGATGCTTTCGATGAATGTTTATCGGATTTGGAGTGGCTAAAAGGGAATGCTTATATTTTTCTTATCTCACAGGCAAATGAAATTCTCAGCAAAGAAAGTGATGAAGAATTGCAAAGATTTATTGACATCCTTAAAAATATTGCGGAGGAGTGGGCAATTTCGAGGGAAAATGATAAGGAACAACCTCGCCCTGCGGTTCCATTCCATATTATTTTTCAATACGAACCTGAAGTAGCTGAGACATTTCAACTTCGGCTAAAGCAAACAAAAATAGAAATAGATGATTAGAGAAAAGTACGAGACGTAAGTCCCACCTCGTAGGTGGGCTCATGTCCTTGACAGCGAGACCAACCTCTATTACTATGGAGCAAGGTATTACGACCCTGTTCTTTGTAAATTTATATCACCCGATGTTGTAGAGCCCGGCTATACAAACCCTCAGACTCTGAATCGCTACTCTTATACCCTGAATAATCCGCTAAGGTATGTAGACCCGACAGGGAAATGGGGCATGGAGCCTGACTATAACACCGATGAGCTGGCAAATAGTTATACACTATTTTCAGTCGAACACTTGGAGACATTGCGTGAATGGGGACAGAAGATTGTTTTAAGTGAAGCATTCATTAGAGTTGGAGAGTTTTTTGGTTATAGCAGCATAAATGCCATACAATTTGGCAGGGACTTCAGAGGCCAGGAATACACAGAGCAAGAAAAAGCAGTTGAATTTGTGCTTTTGCCTCTGAGTGTACCTGTAAAGGGATTTAAATCCTATAGCGGATTCAAAGGGACTTTTGGGCGAGCGGGCGAGGGGATGCAGTGGCATCATATAGTGGAACAAACACCTGGCAATGTAGCCAAATTTGGTCCTGAAGCGATTCATAATACAAGTAACGCAATTAAAGTACCAGAACAATTAAACCAGAGCTTGAATGCGTTATATTCATCTAAGAGAGAGTTCATCACAGGTTCCACGACAATGACCGTTCGGGAATGGCTGTCCAGACAATCATTCGAGACACAATACCAGTTTGGTTTAAAGGCTATAGATATGGTTTCGAAAGGATTATGGTAAAATGGGTTTGAACGCGAAAAAGCTGGTTGAACAGTTTGCTGAGGCCACGATTGGTCAGAATCAGGCGATAATGGACGGCGATGCTAAGCTTAGTAACAAATATGCTAATAAGCGTATTGACTGTTTTAGGAAATTACGTCAACTTGGCGATGCGGGAAGGGAAGAACTAGCGACACTTTTCAACCATGAAAACCTCGGAGTTCGAGTAGCGGCCGCAGCTTATCTGTTGAAGTTCAAAACGGAGGAGGCTCTTCGTATTCTTAGGGAATTGAGCAAGATTCAGGGCCTAATTGGTCTTGATGCTAGTGAAACCATTAAGCGTTGGGAAGAAGGTACTTGGCATCTTGACGAATGAAAGGGTCTGATCTTCACAGCCTGTAAGCACAACATCAATTCGGATTAAAAGCTATGGAAAATGTATCGAAAGGAATATGGTAAACAAAAAGAACATAGATAAACTCGTATTGCAGTTTGCTGAATCTGTAATTAAACAAAATGAAGCCATTATGGCTGGAGATCACAAAGCAGGTAACAAATATGCTAAAAAATACATCCAATGTTTTAAGAAACTTTGTGGGTTCGGAAGTGAAGGCAAAGAGGCACTTTCAAAGTTACTTAAACACGAAGATTTAGGGGTTAGGGAAATGGCTGCTGCTTTTTTGCTGAATTTTATGAAGTATAAAACTAATGAGGCTATGGCAGTATTAAAAGAGATAGCAAAAATACCAGGTTTAATCGGTTTTGGGGCAAGTGAGGCAATAAAACGATGGGAAGAGGGCACATGGAAGCTTGAGGATTAATATAGAACATTTCTTGGCCAGACCTGGACACCATGTTCGGACCGCTTGGAAATATCTTCGTGTTGTTGCCTATTCGGAGTTTGGCTATAGGTGGCTATAGGTTATCACTTAAATCTTCAACCAATCTCCTGGATGAAGCTGCAACGAGTACTGCGGGGGGAGAGGCTTTAGGAAAGTTACAAAG
>JACROP010000166.1 GCA_016214385.1 Nitrospirota bacterium | reverse complement strand
TGGAGGAAATCCAATATGAGTGAACTGGTAGAGATTCGCTGGCATGGTCGCGGGGGCCAGGGAACAGTCACGGCTGCAAAGGTCTTAGCTGATGCGTGCTTGAGCGGTGGGAGATATGTCCAGGCATTCCCTGAGTATGGGCCTGAAAGGGCAGGGGCTCCACTGAGGGCTTATAACAGGATAAGCTCAAAGGAAATCAGGATGCACTGCCCTGTGTTGAAGCCTCAAATTATTGCTGTTGTGGATGCGACACTCCTTGACGGTATCGATGTAGCTGAAGGTGCAACCGAAGATGCCGTGTTTATTATAAATACATCAAAAGACCCCAAAGAGATAAGGGCAAAACTTGGTGCAGGACAGAAACAGCGGGTTTTTACTGTAGATGCAACAAAAATAGCCCTGGAATGTTTTGGCAGGGCACTTCCAAATTCATCCATGCTCGGTGCGCTTTGTAAAGTAACCAATCTTGTAAGCCTTGACGCCCTTTTAGAAGATGTTCGTAAGAGTTTCGGAAAGAAGTTCTCCCAGAAGATAATTGATGGCAATCTTGAGGCTACAAGGCGTGGATATGAGGAGGTAAGAGAAGGGTGAAACAAAAGGGATGGAAAGAGCTTACACCAGGCGCTGTTATCCTGGAGCCAGGGAATGCTGTAGAATTCAAGACAGGCTCATGGCGGGCATTCAGACCGGAATGGAAAGAGGAAAACTGTATACAGTGCCTTTTCTGCTGGCTTTACTGCCCTGACATGGCAATAAATGTGAAAGATGGTAAAAGGGCAGAATTTAATTATGATTATTGTAAGGGTTGTGGTATTTGTGCCCTTGAATGCCCTGGAAAGAAAGGACAGAAGGCCATAGTAATGGTAGAGGAGGGCAAGTAAATGGCGAGGGTTGTTGCTGTAACTGGAAACGAGGCATCGGCAGAAGCGCTCAGACAGATAAATCCCGATGTGTGCGCTGCATACCCCATTACGCCGCAGACAGACCTGATGCAGAGGTTCTCAGGTTTTGTATCTGATGGAAAAGTAGACACCGAAGTTATACTCGTTGAAAGCGAACACAGTGCTATGAGCGCATGCATAGGCGCCTCGGCAGCAGGCGGAAGGGTGGTAACAGCTACATCATCGCAGGGACTTGCCCTTATGTGGGAGATGCTTTTTATTGCCGCTGGAATGAGACTGCCCGTTGTCATGCCTTTAGTGAACAGGGCGCTTTCAGCGCCTCTTAATATCCACGGTGACCATTCAGACAGCATGGGAGCGAGAGACTCCGGATGGATTCAATTATATTCAGAGAATGCCCAGGAAGCATATGACAACACCATACAGGCCTTTCGTATTGCAGAGCACATGGATATAAGGCTCCCTGTTATGGTCTGCTTTGATGGATTTATCATAAGTCACTCAATAGAGAGAGTAGAGTACCTCGAAGATACTGAGGTAAAGAACTTTGTCGGCGAATATAAACAATTATACCCCCTTCTTGATATCGATAACCCCAAAAGCTATGGCCCTCTTATCCTGCCTGACCTTTATATGGAATACAAGAGGGCTCAACACGAAGTAATGACAAAGGTGAAAGATGTGGTCCTCGATGTTGCATCAGAATTTAAGAAACTGAGCAAAAGGGAGTACGGACTTTTTGAGGCGTATAGACTCGACGATGCAGATATTGCACTTGTAATCCTCAGCTCAGCAGCAGGCACTGCAAAGGATGTTATTGATGAATTCAGGGGAAGAGGCATAAAGGCAGGTCTGCTTAAACCGAGGCTGTTCAGGCCATTTCCGTACGAGGAAGTTGCCGATACACTTAAGAAGGTGAGGGCAATTAGCGTTATGGACAGGGCTGATTCTTTTGGCGGATACGGGCCTCTGTTTATGGAGATAAGCTCGGCACTGCTACACATTAAAGAAAGGCCTTTATTGATAAATAAGATATACGGCCTTGGGGGAAGGGACTTTTTGCCAGGGCATGCAGAGATGGTTCTCAATGAGCTTATGGAAATTGTAGAAACTGGTAAGTTTAAGACCATTAAGGAATATATCGGGGTAAGAGAATAATAACCAATAACGAATAACAAATCTGGATTGAGGAAGTGAGATGACAATACCATTGAAATTAAAAGAACTCTCAAAGAAGGAGGACCTCTTTACCCATGGCCACAGGATGTGCTCTGGTTGCGGGACACCCATTATTATTAAGCAGGTGCTAATGGCCTCTGATTACCCTGTTATTGCATCCAATGCTACAGGCTGCCTTGAGGTCTCATCTTGTATATCGCTTTACACTGCATGGAAAATACCCTGGATTCACAGCGCCTTTGAGAATGCTGCTGCAACCATAGCAGGCGTTGAGACAATGTACAGCGCATTAAAAAAACAAGGGAAGATTGACAGAGAAATAAAATTCGTAGCATTCGGTGGCGATGGTGGTACCTATGACATTGGCCTTCAGAGCCTCTCAGGAGCGATGGAACGTGGCCACGATATGCTTTACATATGCTATGACAATGGCGCATATATGAATACAGGCATTCAGCGTTCAAGTGCAACCCCTTTTGGTGCAGATACCACTACAAGCCCTGCGGGGAGTGTTGTGCCGGGGAAAATGCAGCAGAGGAAGAATCTAACCAAAATAATGGCTGCACATGATATCCCTTACGTGGCCCAGGCATCACCCGCCCACTGGCAGGACCTTATCAGAAAGGTAAAGAAGGCTTTTGAAATAAAAGGTCCCAAGTTTATGAATGTAATCTCTCCGTGCAACAGGGGCTGGAGGTCAAGGACAGACGATGCCATTGAACTCAGCAGGCTTGCGGTTGATACATGCTACTGGCCACTTTATGAAGTTGAAAATGGTATTACTAAGGTTACATATACTCCAAGGAATAAGAAGCCTATTGTTGATTTTTTAAAACCTCAGGGCAGGTTCAAGCATCTCTTCAGCCCTGAAAATGAATGGATATTAAAGAAATTACAGGAAGATATAGACAAAGAGTGGGATGAACTCCTCAGAGCCTCTTCTATTGAAAAATAGAGATAGGGAAGGCAGTGTTAGTTTTACGCCATTTCTCAGTTCTATCTCTATTCTTAGGTTCTACCCAAATCCAGAGATAGAAATTCCTTAAAATTCCCTCTCCCT
>JACROP010000165.1 GCA_016214385.1 Nitrospirota bacterium | reverse complement strand
TGGGTTGACGATGATGTTGAGCGTGCAGATGAAGGCTGGTAAATCAGCGAAAATTTTACTTGGATTATACAAGGGTATCACCAAAGGTTCATGAGTCATGCAGCTTGTTAAACTCTTAACTGATATGCAGTCCCTGAGCAGGGATTTCCGGGCTGAGGGAAAGACAATTGGATTTGTCCCGACAATGGGAGCACTTCATGAAGGCCACCTCAGCCTTGTGAGGCAAGCAGGTAAGGAAAATGATGTTGTAGTTGTCAGTATCTTTGTAAACCCTATCCAGTTTGGCCCAAAGGAAGATTTTGAGAGGTATCCCAGGGACCTCAATGGAGATTTAAACAAGCTATCCTCGCTTAAGGTAGATGCAGTCTTTATCCCTGAAACCAGTGACATGTATCCGAAAGGCTTTTCCACATTTATCGATGCTGGCAGCACTGGAGAAAAACTCTGCGGCATTTCAAGGCCGGGCCATTTCAGGGGAGTAGCTACGGTTGTTGCAAAACTCTTTAATATTGTTAACCCTCACAGGGCATATTCTGGCCAGAAGGACTTTCAGCAAACAGTGGTTATAAAAAAATTGGTGAGAGAGCTAAATCTCAATATAGAGATTGTTGTTTGCCCTACTATAAGAGAGCCTGACGGACTTGCAATGAGTTCAAGGAATAGCTATCTGAATCCTGAAGAGAGAAAAGCAGCAGCAGTTCTTTATAAGGCACTGGAGAAAGGTAAAAGCATGATATTGGAAGGTCAATACAATACATTCATGATAAAAACAGAAATGGAGCGCCTGTTAAAGGCAGAGCCATTGGCGCAGATAGAGTATATCTCAATTGTTGACCCTGAGAGTCTTGAAGAAGTGGATACGATAAAGGCGAGTGTTGTCCTCGCACTTGCTGTTAAGATTGGGGGGGTAAGGCTTATTGATAATTTGATTGTTAGCCCACACCTCTCTCTAAACCCCGATAAGGCCACTTCCAGGTAGTGTCCAGGTTTTTAGCGTATCAATACATTCCCTCTTTTATCCACATTTCCAGTTCCTCAGGTTCCATCGGCATAGAGAAAAAGAATCCCTGACCAAACTGGCATTTCAGGCTTTTGATCTTCGACAGCTGACCATATACCTCTAATCCTTCAGCGATAACATCGAACTTTAAATTGTTCGCCAGAGATATGATCGCTTTTATAATCTCCAGATGCTCTTCATTATCCAAAATTCTACTGATAAATGAGCGATCAATCTTCAATGCATTAACCGGCAATCGATGTATATAACTCAGGGAAGAGTATCCTGTCCCGAAGTCGTCGATATGGATATGAACTCCCATGTCCCGCAACCTTGAGAGCATTACAGACGCTGCATCAGCATTTTTCATGATCATGCTTTCTGTGATCTCTAATGCCAGACTGCTTGCATCAACTCCTGTATCTTTGAGGACTTGAGTTATCCGATCAACCAGACCAGGATGAGAGAATTGCTTGCTGGAAATATTTATGCTCATCTTTAAAAGAGGGTTTGAAGGATACTGCTTCTGCCATTGACGTAACTGGCGACATGATTCCATGAGGATCCATTCACCGATAGGAAAGATAAGCCCTGACTCTTCTGCGAGCGGGATAAACTCCATTGGATAGAGGATGCCGCGCTTTGGATGATACCATCTTATGAGGGCTTCAAAGCCAATTATCTTATTAGATGTCAGATCCATTATAGGCTGATAGTGCATTCGGAATTCCTTATGTTCAAGTGCTGTCCGCAAGTCAGCCTCCAGTTGTAACCGCTCTACTATGCTTGCATACATGTGAGCTTCAAACACTTCAAAGCAAGCCTTCCCTTTGGCTTTTGCCTGATACATGGCAATATCAGCATCGCGCAATACTTCCTCTGATCCCCTGTATATCTCGGAGCCAATTGCAACTCCTATGCTTGCAGTCGTGACTACCGTATGCCCTTTAATGTCGAAAGGCAACACTAATTTCATCAGTAGACGTTCGGTAACCTCCAGAACCTCCTTTGAATCTTTGATGTTTTCAAGGAGAACGGCAAACTCGTCTCCCCCAAGACGTGCAACCGTATCGCTCGGACGTAGACAGCTCACCAGCCGCTGGCCAACTGAGATGAGAAGCTGATCACCTATAATATGCCCGAGGCTGTCGTTGATAACCTTAAAGCGATCCAGATCGAGGAAAAGTACAGCATATTGATAATTGCTGTGACGCTGCAATTGTGAGTGCAAACTCTTAATTGCATGTTGAAGGCGGTCCATGAACAGGGCGCGGTTTGGCAAGCCCGTAAGGGCATCGTGAAAGGCATCGTGCAGCGACTGCTCCTCTGCCATCTTGCGGTCAGTAATGTCTGTCTGTGACCCGGCAATGCGATAAGCCTTCCCGGACTCATCCCTCACTGCCAGTCCTCGATTCAGCATCCAACGGTATGTTCCATCCTTATGTGATATGCGATATTCGCTTTCCAGATGGATGGTATGACCATTGATATGGGCAGTGATTTTAGCCTCCAATTTCTTGCGGTCATCAGGCTGCATCCTGTTAAACCATTCTTCAGGACTGTCTCCGATCTCCTCTTCGTTATAGCCGAGCATCGACTTCCAGCGGGGAGAAAAATATATCTTACTGTTTTTAAGATCCCAGTCCCACAAGCCATCATTGGCGCCACGGGCCGCAAGGGCGTAACGTTCCTCGCTCTCACGGAGGGCCTCCTCTGTCTTCTTATGTTCGACTATTTCCTCTTTGAGTTTTGCATACCCGTTTTTCAGTGCAATGCTCATCTCATTGAAGTGTAATGCGAGTTCCCCGAATTCATTTTTATCTTTGATATGGATTGCATATCCAAGATTGCCTGATGCAATCACCCTTGTCGCATCAACAAGTTTGCCTACGGGGCGTGTAATTGATAGTGTTAGGTTTACAGCAACAAGAATACCGAACAGGACGGTTAGCAGAATTGTAATGTAAAGAACACCTCTTGCCTGATTTATCTTATCCATTGCAGCACTTGTCATCGAACTAAGTCTTTCGCTGGCCTGCACAGACATATCTTCTGTGGTAGAAAGAAGTTTATTTCCTATAGCTGCTGTTTCGAGCTTCAGCTTATTTGTTTTCTCTTTATTGGCAGATGCAGTCATGTAGTAGCTCAGAGCATTCTGGTATTCAAGGGTGAGCGACTGAATATCTTTTATACGGTTTTCAATCTCTGGTTTGTGGTGGCAACCAGAACACCTCTGGGAAGCTTGATAAAGGGTTGTCACATTATCAGTAATCACATCAACCCTATGACCGAGTAGCGTATCAACAGTATAGAGATCTGACTGAACAGTTTGAATGGCTATAATCAGATGGCGCCGCAGATTTTCAATTTGATGGAGCGTGATGAGGTGGTTTAGCGTTGCCGTGGTGTTTTTAATATAAAGCCCTGCCAATACCGCGCCAGAGGCAAAGAATGCAAAAAGAACAACCAAGGATAAAATAATTTTACGTTTCATTTATCGGGTACTTTTTCTCTCAAACTTGTTTTACCCATCAAGAGCCCCCTAAAATAAAAAAACCCTCTCCGAAAGAGTAGGGTTTTCGTTAGCCATTTCGACAGCCCCTCTATCCCAGCGATTCTGGGACAGGTGGCTTTGTGCCCACCGGTTGCCCGGAGGTTACCCTTTCGGTGGCTTTTAAATTTTATAATAAAATTAAATCTGATGTCAATTTTAGACAATTTATAGCAGTATAAAATTTTCTGTGTAAGATCTTGACAGGCTGTTGAAAAATTGCTAATTTGTTCTCCAGATTGTTATTCCTGCCCCGTGTCGTCATTCCTGCGAAAGCAGGAATCCATGCACGGGGTAAACTTCAGCAGGAGTCCAGACGCTGTTCCCGCGAAAGCGGGAAACTATACAAATAAACTGGATTCCCGTTCCCCGATTACAACCTTCGAGGACAAGTTTCACGGGAAACCCTGGATTCCCGCTAAAAGCATGCGGGAATGACACGTATGGTTATTTTAGACTTTTTCAACAGGCTGTTGAAGTGTAAAAATAAAGGGTGTAAATCGGAGGAATTGGGGTCTATATTAGTAAATAAAGGAGCTTATTTGACCCTTGTGTAATTTTGGGTTTAAAACTCCCTCAGGATATTGTAGTAGGTATCTCTCTGTGCAGCCCTGAAACCCGCGCCTTTTATTGCATCGATAAGTTCGTTCATGGAGGCCATGTAACTTACGCCTGTTGATGCAACGACGTTTTCCTCAATCATTGTTGAACCGAGGTCATTGGCTCCAAACCGCAGTGCTATCTGAGCAATCTTGATGCCCTGCGTTACCCATGAGGCCTGGATGCTTTTGATATTGTCGAGGTAAATCCTCGATAGGGCAAGAATCCTCAGATATTCTACAGCAGTGGCGGCGTGAAGTGACGAGGAAGTTTTAACTCTTAACTTTAAACTTTTAACTAGTTCCGTATTCCCTGGCTGGAAGCTCCACGGAATAAAAGCTGTAAAACCGCCTGTTCTGTCCTGAAGGTTTCTCAGGGCATCGAGGTGTTCAATTATATCTTCAGGCTCCTCCACGCTTCCAAACATCATTGTTGCAGTTGTCCTCATTGCAAGCCTGTGGGCATCTTCCATGACCTTAAGCCATGATGATGATTTAATCTTTCGGGGGCTGAGAATCGCCCTCACCCTGTCTGAAAGTATTTCAGCCCCTCCCCCTGGGATTGAATCAAGCCCTGCAGCCTTTAAAATGCTTACGGTCTCTTTTATAGTGAGGTCTGATTTATCTGCGATATAGCATATCTCTGGCGGAGAAAGGCCATGGATATGGATGGAGAAATTTTCTTTGATCGATTTTAAAAGCTCAATGTAGTAATCGAGACCGAGTTCAGGATGAAGCCCGCCCTGAAGGAGTATCTGGGTTCCACCGAGGTTTATGGTTTCGTTTATTTTTTTAAAAAGCTCGTCCCTGCTGAGCAAATATGCCTCAGGGTCGTCTTTATTTTTATAAAAGGCGCAGAAGGCGCACTGGTTTATGCAGATATTTGTATAGTTTATGTTACGGTCAATGACAAAGGTAACAATGCCATCAGAATGCAAAACTTTCCTCATTGCATCAGCCTGTTCCCCAAGGTCAAAGAGTGGTGCCTCTTTAAGCAATCGTAAGCCTTCTTCTCTATGGATTCTTTTCATTTTCTCATCGAAGATTCGTACCGAACCTCTTTATAAAACGAGTCCCTCTCAACAGGCACCTTGCCCGCCTTTTCTATGAGATTTATCAATTCATCTTTTGAAATGGCCTTCTCTGAGATTGCACCTGCTGAATGGGTAATCTTTTCCTCTACAACTGTGCCATCCAGGTCATCGGCTCCAAAAAGGAGGCACAACTGGGC
>JACROP010000164.1 GCA_016214385.1 Nitrospirota bacterium | reverse complement strand
ATCCCCTTATCCTATGCCAGCCTCTCAGTTGTTGTTACAGTGATGAATCCTATCTATCCAGCGGACTCCGCACACCAGGGATGTTCTTTGTAGCGATCAGAGAAAAAGGATTGGCAGTTAATAATTCCTGAAAAACGATGCCTTCTGCTTGACTTTGAATTTCTTTCGGTAACTCAGCCAGTTCTTTGAGAAAACGTTTAGTATACTCAACTTTCCACATTAGTTTTTAATGATTGATAATATTTTTTCGCATCTTCCACCGAAAGCCTTTCGTCGTCACTAACCTCGTCAATCAATTTTGATAACCCATAGTTTTCTATAACTTCCTCTAATCGTTCAAACTCCTCAATAGGTATTTGAACGGCGAATGGTTTCTGTTGTTCATCGAGAACTATTTTTTTGTGTATCGCTAACATTATGAGCACCTCCTTGATTTTATTTATATTTTAGCACATAACGTTTAATATACCAAGTTGGTATTTTCTTCCTCTCTGACCAAAAATATTAACATGCGCTGAGCCATTTGAGAAGAAATAAGTAAAGTAAAATTTTACGCTTCTGGTATTTTGTGATAATATGGCCTAAAAGGCAGGGCGTGCTGGCGGCCTGTTTATCCTGGCGTGAGAGTAATGTCGCAAAAGTCTTTAACTTATACAAGGGCTTGTATTTTCGGAATAAATATGATAATTTCTATTTAAAAATAAAATCTTTAAAGAAGGGAGTGGTGTTTTTGAAAGATGCAGAAATTGTAGAAGTATTGAGAAAGGAAAGCGAGGAATATAGAAAACTCGATGAGGAACACAGGAGGCTTGATAAAGACTTAGCATCGTTTGACAGTAAAAGATACCTGACTCCTGAGGAAGAAGTTGAAAGGAAGAAGATTCAGAAGCAGAAACTCTTTAAAAAAGACAGGATGGCCGAGCTTATCAGGGAGTATAAAAACCTCATCAAAATTAATTAATTCGTATTATTTTGTTTTTTATTAATGCCTGGATAAGGCATAAGGTGGATTTATATTCTTTGAATTTAGAAATGTCATGAAGAGCAATTTAATTAAAAAAGGGTTGGAAAGACTGCCGCACAGGGCACTGCTTTACGCAACAGGCATACCGAGGACAGAGATAAATAAGCCCTTTATCGGGGTTGCCACGAGTTTCACAGATATAATACCCGGCCATATTGGCATGAGGGACCTGGAAAGATTTATAGAGAAGGGCGTACATACTGGCGGTGGCTATCCCTTTTTCTTTGGCATTCCAGGAATTTGCGATGGGATTGCAATGGGCCATAAGGGGATGCACTACAGCCTTCCATCGAGGGAGCTGATAGCTGATATGATTGAGACTATCAGTGAGGCCCATCAGTTTGATGGCCTTGTGCTTCTTACCAATTGCGACAAGATTACACCTGGCATGCTGATGGCTGCTGCGAGGGTAAATATTCCGTCAATTGTTGTTACTGCAGGGCCGATGCTTGCAGGCCGTATGAAAGGAAGGCGGCTTTCCCTTGTGAATGACACATTTGAGGCTATAGGAAAGTATAAAAAGGGACTCATAAGTGATGCAGAGATCGATGAGCTTGAGATGTGTGCATGTCCAGGGCCTGGTTCCTGCCAGGGCATGTATACTGCTAACACCATGGCGTGTGTGACAGAGGCCCTCGGGATGAGTCTTAATGGGTGTGCTACATCCTTGGCTGTGTCATCTAAAAAAAGAAGGCTTGCTTTTTACAGCGGCCAGCGGATAGTTGAACTTGTTAAAAAAGGAATTGTTCCAGGGAAGATAATGACACTGAAGGCATTTGAAAATGCTATTAGAGTTGATATGGCCCTTGGAGGCTCTACAAATACAGTGCTCCATATCCCTGCCATAGCTCACGAGGCTGGCATTAAACTGCCTCTTGACCTCTTTGATAAAATTAGTAAAGATACGCCTCACATTGCGGATATGCTTCCAGGAGGAAGACACTATCTCGAAGACTTAGAGTATGCTGGTGGAATACCGGCAATTATGAAGAGGCTCAAGAATAAGCTTGACAATGTTATGACAGTTTCAGGGGAAAAAATATATGAAATTGCAGATAGCGCTGAGATTGAGGACGAAGAGGTTATCAGGCCACTTGAAAGGGCTCATCATAAAGAAGGGGGCATTGCAGTCTTGCGTGGAAATCTTGCACCTGAAGGGGCTGTGGTTAAGCAGACTGCTGTGAGCAAAGGCATGCTCAGATTTAAGGGGAAAGCCAGAATTTTCGATTTTGAGGAAGAGGCAATGAAGGCAATCCTCGCCGGGAAGATCAAGGGAGGCGATATTGTTGTTATCCGCTATGAGGGGCCAAAAGGCGGCCCTGGCATGAGGGAGATGCTTGGCCCTACATCTGCCATAGCAGGGATGGGGTTGAGCGATTCAGTAGCCCTTATCACAGATGGAAGGTTCTCAGGAGGTACAAGAGGCCCATGCATAGGCCATATTTCGCCCGAGGCCATGGAAGGTGGCCCCATAGCTATACTGAGGGATGGAGATTGGGTTAAGATTGATATTCCTAACAGGAGGATAGATGTCCTTCTTAGCGATAAAGAGGTGAAAGAAAGATTAACAGCATGGAAGGCCCCTGAGCCTAAGATTAAAAAAGGCTGGCTTGCCAGATACGCCGCCTTTGTTACCTCGGCAGGCCAGGGGGCAGTAATGAAAGAAGTAAGAACAAAGAAGTAATATGAGGCGAATCTGCTGTGGTGGAAGGGGGTTAAAAGAACAAGATGAAGATGACCGGGGCTGAAATTTTACTTGAATGCTTAAAGAGAGAAGGCGTGAAACACATTTTTGGCTATCCTGGAGGTGTGGTTCTCAATATTTTTGACCACCTCTATGATAATAAAGACCTGAAGCTTATCCTCACCCGCCATGAGCAGGGCGCTGTGCATGCTGCGGATGGCTATGCAAGGGCAAGCGGAAGACCGGGTGTTGCCCTTGTTACATCAGGCCCAGGGGCGACAAATACAGTAACCGGCATTGCAACGGCGTTTATGGATTCTGTTCCTGTTATTGTATTTTCAGGCCAGGTGCCTACAATGCTCATAGGCAATGATGCCTTTCAGGAGGCTGATATTGTTGGTATAACAAGGCCATGCACAAAATATAATTACCTTGTAAAGGACGTAAATGACTTAGCAAGAATTATAAGAGAGGCTTTTCACATCGCAACTACAGGCAGGCCAGGACCGGTCTTAATTGATCTGCCAAAGGATGTTACAGTCGCTAAGGGAGATTTTATCTGGCCGGAACATGTAAAGATACGGAGCTATAATCCGACTTATGAAGGCAATAAATGGATGATAAAACAGGCTGCCATTGAGATATCAAAGTCAAAAAAACCTGTAATCCTTGCAGGTGGAGGTGTGATTAGTTCAGGTGGGCACAAAGAACTTAAAGAATTGGCTGAGCTTACCAGCATCCCGGTTACAATGACTCTTATGGGCCTTGGCAGCTTTCCAGGAACTCACCCGCTTTCTATGGGGATGCCTGGCATGCACGGGACATATTATGCGAACATGGCTATTCAACAGTCTGACCTGCTAATAGCGGTTGGAGCCAGGTTTGATGACCGTGTTACAGGAAAGGTGGATGCCTTTGCTCCAGATGCCAGAATAGTTCATATAGATATAGACCCCACTTCAATAAGAAAGAATGTGAGAGTGGATATTCCCATTGTAGGAGATGTGAAGCTTGTATTAAGAGAGATGTTAAAGGTTCTCAAGGAAGATGTAAAAGAGCAGTGGGAGCAGGTCAGAAAGGCGTGGTTAAAACAGATAAATGCATGGAAGAAAGAAAGGCCACTTAGTTATAAATATGACGAGAATGTCATCAAGCCTCAGTTTGTGGTAGAGAAATTATACGAGATTACAAAAGGCGATGCCATAATAACAACCGAGGTCGGACAGAACCAGATGTGGGCTGCCCAGTTTTATAAATATGATAAGCCGAGGACACTGCTCTCTTCAGGCGGTCTCGGGACAATGGGTTATGGTTTTCCGGCAGCCATTGGAGCTCAGCTTGCATTCCCTGATAGGCTTGTGATAGATATAGCAGGAGATGGGAGCATACAGATGAACATCCAGGAACTTGCCACTGCTGTAATAAATAAATTGCCTGTAAAAGTGGCTATCCTTAACAACCACTATCTTGGCATGGTGAGACAGTGGCAGGAGTTGTTTTTTAAAGAGCGATACTCTTATAGCAATCTCGATGTTGTACCTGATTTTGTGAAGGTAGCAGAGGCTTATGGTGCTAAAGGGTTCCGTGCAACGAAACCTGGCGAAGTAGAGGGCATCATCAGGGAGGCGATTAAGACAAAGGGGCCTGTATTTATGGATTTTATTGTTGACTGGAAGGAAAAGGTCTTTCCAATGGTTTCTGCAGGAGCGCCGATCGACCAGATGATTTTTGGTGACGAAAAGAAAGAAGAAAAGAAAAAAGAGGAAAAAGTGAGAATTGTAACATGAGGCATACGATATCTGTTCTTGTAGAAAACAAATTCGGCGTTCTTTCAAGGGTCTCAGGGCTTTTCAGCGGCAGGGGGTTTAATATAGAAAGCCTTTCAGTCGGTGAGACCATTGATCCCAAAATATCACTTATGACCATTGTTACAAGTGGCGATGATCTCATTATTGAGCAAATCACCAAGCAGCTTAACAAGCTTATCGATGTGGTAAAGGTTGTAGATTTTATGGACATGGACCATGTTGAGAGAGAAATGATCCTTGTAAAGGTGGCACCTGATAAAAGGGAGAATAAGGAAGAGGTTTTAAGGCTTGCCGAGATTTTCAGGGGAAGGGTTGTTGATTCAGGCCCAACCACCTACACTATTGAGATTACCGGAGATGAAAAAAAGATAGAAGCATTCGTAGAACTGATGAAACCTTTTGGTATAAAGGAGTTTGCCCGCACAGGAAAAGTCGCAATAGCAAGGGAAGGGATTAAGAAAAAATAATGTTTTATGAATGGAGCGAAGGAGAGCAATACGGTCAGTGCTGTAAAGCGATATTCGATTAAGAGAATCCTTTTCGGTTTATTAACACTCTTTATCATTGTCCTTGATTCCTCTGCTTTAACTTTTTTTATCTTTGCATCTGTGCATAGTCCAGATGTAGACTATGTGGTAGACGTATACGCCTGGATATCGAGTGTATGGCTTTCTATCTTTATCATTTCAGCAGTGCCTGGATTGTCTTTTTTCTTTGTACGGTCTGACAATCTAATCAAAAACCTCACAATAAGTATTTCTGCGGGTGCTTTGATAGGGCTTATTCCTTTAGTTAATTTCGCTATTCACGGTATACTTGCTTTAATGGACGTTAATATCCTCGGCTCGGACCGTGTGCCAGAGATTATTAAGGAATCCACAGGCATGCTGATATATACACCATTCTGGGAATTTGTATTTACGAGATTTCTGCCTGTGATTTTAATTTCTGAGCTTGTCTTTCAAACAATTTCCCTTATTAAATGGAAAACAGAACTCGATTTTATAAAGGCAGCGACTATAATTATGTCAATTTTTGTATTGAGGGCCCTGGCAGCTTACGTGATTCTTTAGGTGTTTTAATGGGAAATAGGAAATTAAGATTTCACCTCTTACTTCTCATTTATTAAGGTCATGTGCGTGTAGAAAAAAAGGCTTTTCTATACTATAATATGCGATAAATTCAATATGTTAAACAGACATGAATCTTTACGTTTTAGGGAGGGGGCTAATGGTTAAGGTCTACTATGATAAGGATGTCAGGAAAGGGCTTTTAAAAGGCAAGAAGATCTGCGTAATGGGCTATGGAAGTCAGGGCCATGCCCATGCTAATAACCTCAAGGAAAGCGGTATGGACGTTATTATAGGAATAAGAAAGGGCGCAAGTCTTGAGAAGGCTGAGAAGGCAGGCTTCAAGACCATGCCACCTTCAGAGGCTGCTAAAAAGGCAGATGTAATAATGATGCTGCTCCCTGACGAATACCAGGCAGACATTTACAAAAACGAGATTGCACCTGTCATTAAAAAAGGCGCCTATCTCGGTTTTGCCCATGGCTTTAATATCCACTATGGACAGATTGTGCCTTCTCCTGATATAAATGTATTTATGGCAGCCCCAAAAGGGCCAGGGCATCTTGTGAGGTCAGAGTATACAAAAGGAAGCGGCGTGCCCTGTCTTATAGCGGTTCAACAGGATCCCTCTAAAAATACAAAGGAACTTGCCCTTGCTTACGCATCTGCCATTGGAGGAGGCAGGGCTGGAATTATTGAAACGACCTTCAGGGAAGAGACTGAAACAGACCTTTTTGGAGAGCAGGTGGTGCTTTGCGGAGGCCTTACGTCTCTGATAATGGCGGGCTATGAGACCCTTGTTGAGGCCGGTTATACACCTGAGATGGCTTATTTTGAATGCCTCCACGAGGTCAAACTCATTGTTGATTTGATTTATGAAGGTGGGATCTCCAACATGCGGTATTCAATCAGCAATACTGCCCAGTATGGTGATTTAACAAGGGGGCCGAGGGTTATTACACCTGAAGTAAAAAAAGAAATGAAGAAGATTCTCGGTGAGATACAGTCAGGAGCTTTTGCGAGAGAATGGATTCTTGAATGTAAGGCAAATAAGCCTGTCTTTAATGCCCTTACAAGAAAAGGAGAGCAACACCCTATAGAAGAAGTCGGGGCAAGGCTGAGGCAGATGATGCCCTGGCTTAAAAAGGAAAAACTCGTGGATAAAACAAAAGCGTGAAATTCGCCCCTGAGGGTTACCCCTTTATCTTTGGATTTCTGTTCATTACGATTATAGCAGCCTTTTTTGCGAGGCCATGGATAATTGTAATCCCGCTCGGACTTGCTGTTTTCATGGCATTTTTTTTCAGGGATCCAGAAAGGAAAATACCTGAAGGAGACAATATCTTTGTATCTCCTGCTGATGGAGAGGTCATATTGATACAAAATGTGTATGGAGATAAAATCCCCTATTTACTAAAGGGGGGTAGGGGGGAATTTATTGAAATTAGCATCTTTATGTCGCCGCTAAATGTCCATGTCAACAGGGCACCATGCGATGGAGTTGTGGAATCTGTAGTTCATACTCCAGGCAAGTTTCTCTCCGCCTTCAAGCATGAAGCGTCCTTACAGAATGAGAATATCGCCATGCTCCTTGATACAAAACATGGGAAAATACTGGTTCGCCAGGTGGCAGGATTTCTTGCGAGAAGGGCAGTGTGCAGGGTCAAAGAAGGCGATATACTCCAGAAGGGCCAGAGATACGGGATTATAAAATTTGGCTCAAGGCTCGATGTCTTTTTACCAATAGATACTGAAATTAAGGTAAAATTAGGTGATAAGGTAAGGGCAGGAGAGAGTATTTTAGGAATAATTAAATAATTAACTAAAAATTGAGAACTGAGAAATGAGAAAGGGGATTTATTTACTTCCAAATACATTAACACTGTGCGGGATGTTTTGTGGCTTTTATGCGATCATTGCCGCTTTTAAAGGCAATTATATCTATGCTGCATGGGCCATATTAATTGCAAATATCTTTGATGGCCTTGATGGCTGGATTGCAAGGCTGACTCACAGTACAACAAGGTTCGGGATAGAGCTTGACTCTCTTTCTGACCTTGTTGCATTCGGCATAGCGCCTGCTGTCCTTATTTATACATGGGCACTATACCCTTTTGGAAGAGTCGGCTGGGGCGCTGCCTTTCTTTTCGTTATATGCGGCGCATTAAGACTTGCGAGGTTCAATATCCAGATGGGTTCAACGGAGAGCAAGGCATTTACAGGAATGCCAATACCAGGAGCTGCTGCTGTTATTGCGTCTTTCGTTCTTTTTTATATCGACAACTGGGGAAGGTTGATGGGTAAGAATTACCTTATACTCGCTCTGACATTTATACTGGCAATCCTTATGGTCAGCACACTGAAATATCATGGGGCAAAGGAGATTGACTTCAGGGAGAGGAAACCATTTTATCTTTTGGTCGCTATTGTTATTATTTTAGTTCTTATATTTATGCACCCATCAGTGGTGCTCTTTGTACTTTCAATGGGCTATATGCTCTGGGGAATTGGTGAAAATGCATTCCTCTACTACAGGAAGATGAAAGGGAGCACTGGAGGTGTGGGCTGATGAGAATAATAAAGATATTCGATACAACCCTGAGGGACGGAGAACAGTCCCCTGGCGCCTCTATGAATGCAGAGGAGAAGATTCAGGTTGCAAAGCAGCTCGTAAGGCTCAATGTTGATATTATAGAGGCAGGGTTTCCAATTGCTTCCCTGGGCGATTTTGATGCTGTAAAAAGGATTGCCTCTGAGATAAAGGGTGTTACAATTGCAGGGCTTGCCAGGGCAAAAGATGAAGACATTGACAGGGCAGCCGAGGCACTGAGGCCTGCCCCGCAGAAGAGAATCCATACCTTCATAGCCACTTCTGATATTCACTTGAATTTTAAGCTAAAGATGTCGAGGCAAGAGGTTCTGGATGCGGCTGTAAGGTCAGTTAAAAGGGCAAGGCGATATACAGATGATGTGGAATTTTCAGCCGAGGATGCGACACGCTCCGACTGGGACTATCTCTGCAAGATAACAGAAGAAGTAATAAAAGCAGGTGCAGGGACTGTGAATATCCCTGATACAGTGGGATACACAATCCCTCAGGAATTTGGAGAGCTTATAGAATACCTCATGAATAGGGTGCCGAACATCGATAAGGCAGTAATTTCAGTGCATTGCCATAATGACCTCGGCCTTGCAGTTGCCAACTCCCTCGCAGCAGTGCTAAAGGGCGCAGGTCAGGTGGAGTGCACAATAAATGGCATAGGAGAAAGGGCAGGCAATGCAGCCATGGAGGAGATCGTCATGGCACTTAAGACAAGGCCCAAGTTTTTAGGGGCTGATACGAAAATTGTGACAGAGGAAATCTACAGGGCAAGCAGGCTTGTATCAAAGATAACAGGCATGGTTGTCCAGCCCAATAAAGCCATTGTCGGAGCCAATGCCTTTGCCCATGAAGCTGGCATACACCAGGACGGCTATCTCAAGGAACGCTCTACATATGAGATTATGAGACCTGAGGCAGTGGGTATTCCTATGAGCAAACTTGTGCTTGGAAAACACTCAGGCCGCCATGCCTTCAGGACGAGGCTTAAAGAACTTGGTTTTGAGCTGGATGAGGATGAACTCAACAGTGCTTTTGAAAAATTCAAACACCTGGCAGACCAGAAGAAATACATCTTTGATGAGGATATCGAGGCCCTCGTCTCAGAAGAGATATCAAAGATACCTGAGGCATATAGTCTTGACGGCCTTTCAGTATCAAGCGGTCTGAATCAGAAACCAACCGCCACTATCAAATTAAAAATAGGGGAAGAGGTTATTGAGCGGACCGAGGTAGGCGATGGCCCTGTGGATGCCACTTACAAGGCAATAGCAGGCATCACAGGCACAAAGAGCAATCTCCTGAAATTCGAGGTGAAGAGTATCACAGGCGGCACTGATGCTTTAGGTGAGGTGACTGTCTCCCTTGAGCAAGAAGGCCGCACAGTCCGGGGCCATGGAGCAGATACGGATATAATTGTAGCCTCTGCAAAGGCGTATATAAATGCGCTGAATAAGCTGGCTGTTAGAAAGAGATAGAAGCGCGGTATACTATCTCCATCCGTAACCCTTTTGAATCGAGTTCAGGCGCCTCTGGAATGGAGAAGATATTATTTAGCCCGCCGCTTGCGGTAACCGTTGCTGATAGCGCATCGAGAATGTCGTCCCTGGCCACTTCATTGCGCCTGTAAGTGGATAAGGCATGGCTTATTATATTGTCTGTATGAGAATAAACAGATTGCAAGACCTGCATCCGCTCAGAGAACCCTTCTTTTGTCTTTTTTGAGTGTTTCATCGGATGACGACCATATAGTGCCCAGAAACATATCTCTGGATGGATTTCCCTGATTCGTAATCTGGCAGATTCGTTGTTTAAAAGAAATTTGTTTACTTCACGAATCTTGGGGATAATATTCCAGGTCTGAATGGACAGTCCTTTCTCTGTCATCTGCTTATTAATATTGTTGGCCTCCTCATAGGTCGCAGCATTAATTGCAGCACGGCAGGGTGCCGGGAACACACTGGAGGCCCGCCTGGGGCCAAGTAATTTTCGAGCTTCAATATCGCACAGCCGCTCCTGAGGGCCTCTTTCTCGCAGGCCAATGGGGACATCAAGGAGTATCACCAATGCACTGCTGTACTTATCCCAGAGGCTGGACACATCTGGAAAGACATTTACCTTCCACTCATTGCCCTCTGTAAGTAGGACAGTAAACCAACCTGCCTTACAGCCATCTGCACCAATAAAGATCATCCTCTGTTTTCAATCTTACCACTTCGCCCACTCTCAATCCAACAAAATATACCCCGCTGATAGCAATCTCAACCATAGCAAAAGCCTTTTAAACCCGCTTTCCCTTGTCAATTCTCATTGGCAAATATATAATATGCAAATTACACGCGATAATAGAGACTGGAGGATAGGTGACTATTACCGAAAAGATACTTGCAGCACACGCAGGGAAAAAAGAGGTTTCTCCTGGTGAATTAATAAATGCAAAGGTTGACCTCATCCTTGCCAATGACATCACCGCCCCTATTGCAATACAGGAATTCAAAAAAATAGGTGCAAAGGATGTATTTGATAGAGACCGGGTTGTCTTTATACCTGACCACTTCGCGCCGCAAAAGGACATAAAGGCAGCAGAGCAGTGCAAGATGCTCAGGGATTTTGCAAGACAGTATAATCTCGGTCTTTATTTTGAAGTTGGAAGGATGGGGATAGAGCACGCCTTACTGCCTGAGGAGGGGCTTGTTGTTCCTGGAGATTTAATAATCGGGGCTGACAGCCATACCTGCACCTATGGGGCTCTCGGTGCATTTTCTACCGGAGTAGGCTCTACAGATGTGGCTGCTGCTATGGCTACAGGCGAGTGCTGGTTCAAGGTCCCTGAATCAATGAAGTTTATATATTCTGGAAAACTCAATAAATGGGTTGGAGGTAAGGATTTAATCCTGCACACAATCGGCGACATTGGCGTTGATGGCGCACTATACAGGGCAATGGAGTTTGAAGGTGAGGCAATAAAGAATCTGCCAATGTATGGAAGACTTACGATGTGTAATATGGCAATAGAGGCAGGCGGGAAAAGTGGAATTATCGTGCCTGATAAAATAACTGAGTCTTATGTGAAAGGAAGGGCAAAGAGGCGATATAGTTTCTATACATCTGACGGCAATGCCACTTATGCAGAGATAAGAGAATACGATTGTTCAAAGATTGTGCCCCTTGTGGCATGCCCTCATCTGCCGAGCAATGTAAGACCTGCTGCAGAGCTATACGAAGTCTATATAGACCAGGTGGTTATAGGCTCCTGCACCAATGGGAGACTTGAAGACTTAAGGGAGGCAGCCGGAGTTATAAAGGGCAGGAAGGTGAATCCCAACGTGAGAATGATTGTGATTCCTGCTACACAGCGTATTTACAGGGAAGCTATGAAAGAGGGGCTGCTCGATATTTTTATTGATGCCGAGGCAGCAGTCTCAACACCTACCTGTGGCCCGTGTCTTGGGGGCCATATGGGGGTACTTGCAAAAGGAGAAAGGGCCATTGCCACTACAAACAGGAATTTTGTGGGCAGGATGGGCCATCCCGAAAGCGAGGTTTATCTATCAAACCCTGCAGTAGCCGCTGCGTCTGCAGTACTGGGGAGGATTGGGTTGCCTGAGGAAGTAAAATAAACTTAATAAGGAGGGAATAGCTAATGGATGCAAAAGAGATTAGTAAAAAAGTAAGAGATTATTTTTATGAAGTTCATGGACAATTTGCAGTTGTTGGTTTTCGAATAGAAAATGTTTTATTTGATAAGAAAGGAAATGTATGGACAATTGAATGTTCATTTTTACAGTCTATGATGGCTCCAGAAACAGAAAGGGCACATTATAAAGTTGTTATTGATCCTCAAGGGAATATTAAAAACGTAACAAAAATTCAAATAGGAATTAAAACCACTAAGGCGCAATTAAAAAAGTAAAATAGAGCAAGAAGATTTTACGATAGTTTTTATCTTATGAGAAAAATAATAATAGATACATCTCCATTAATCATTCATTTAGTAGGAGTGTTTAATGGTATGCTTGTGAGCAAAGTTTCTCTGTTTAATTCTCCTGAGGATGAATTAAAATGTATAGATAGATTGATATCACGGGCAGATGATATTTTCATAACCCCTTATGTTCTATGCGAATTGTTTTGGCTTACCAAACAAAGGTTAAGCTGGGATAATGAAGGAGTTAAAAAAATATTTATTCGTTACAGGGAGATGATATTAAGGTTTAAGGAGATATTTATAGAAAAATCTGAAATTATAGGTTTTGAGAATTTAGAGTTTGGACCAACGGATGTTTCCTTATTCTTAGCAGCAAAGAAATTAAAATATCCGATATTGACGGCTGACAAACCTTTTATTGCCTTTTGCAAAGGCAAAAAATTAGACGTAATTGATTTTACAGATCCATTGTTTAATCCTCAATCTATAGGGATATAAAAGATGATTCTTAGAGGTAAAGTCTGGAAATTTGGCAATGATATTAACACGGATGCAATTATACCGGCACGGTATCTAAATACCTCTGACCCGAAAGAGCTTGCAAGGCATGTGATGGAAGATGCAGATAGGGATTTCCCGAACAAGGTTAAGCCTGGGGATATAATCGTAGCAGGCAAGAACTTTGGATGCGGCTCATCGAGAGAGCACGCTCCGATTGCAATAAAGGCATCAGGCATTCAGGCGGTCATAGCAAAGAGTTTTGCAAGGATTTTTTACCGCAATGCCTTTAACATAGGGCTTCCGATATTTGAATCTCCTGAATCAGAAGATATTTCAGAAGGGGATGAGATAGAAATTGATGCTAATAGAGGAGTGATAAAGAACCTTACAAAAGGCAAGGATTACAAGGCAAAGCCCATCCCGGCATTTATGCAGGAGCTGATTTCTGCAGGCGGGCTGATTGAGTGGACGAAAAAGAAATTAAGCAGAAAAAATGGATAGCAAAGTCTATGATTACGGTTTTCAGCCTGTTGAAGTAGAAATACCCAAACAGGAGGAGTTCTATAAGCTGCCCCGCAGGTTTGGGAGTGTGCCTGTGGATGAGGCGCCTCTTGGATGGGAAACGGTTGTAAAGCCTGCTGAAGTCAAGATCACAAAGTTTGAGAATGTTTATCCGAGGATATCACTGCCGTTTCAGGAAGTGGATAGGGTTTCTTTTGGCTATTCAGATTTACCACTCGATACTGAAAAACATCATCCTGATTTATTCCCTAAAGGCGCAAACAGGCTTTTCTTTGGCGATAACCTCCATGTGATGAGACAGTTACCCTCAAACTCCATTGATTTGATCTACATAGACCCGCCGTTTTTCTCAGGCAGAAATTATAATATTCTTTTTGGCGACAAAAACGAAGTTCGCTCTTTTACAGATATATGGGAAGGCGGTATGCCTGGTTATCTCATCTGGCTTAATGCAAGGCTCTATGAGATGAAAAGGCTTTTAAAACTTACAGGGTCAATCTATGTCCATCTTGACTGGCACGCTTCACACTATATAAAAGTAGAAATGGATAAAATTTTTGGTAGTGATAATTTTCGGAATGAAATTGTATGGTGTTACAAAAGATATACAGGAACTACCAATGATTTTCAAAAAATGCACAATATAATTCTAAGATATACAAAAACTAATGATTATATTTTTAATCAATTGAAAGAAAGTTATCAAGAAACCACACTAAAGTATCATAAATGGGAAGTTGATGAGGAAGGTCGACGATTTTATTGGAAAAGAGGTCGTAATATTGAACCATATAAAGTATATATGGATGAGGAAGGTGTTAAGTTGAGTGATGTTTGGGAAATTCCGCAGATTGGACCAATAGGAAAAGAAAGAATAGGTTATCCGACCCAAAAGCCAGAAATTTTACTTGAACGTATTATAAAAGCATCTTCTAATGAAGGTGATGTTGTTGCTGACTTTTTCTGCGGCGGAGGGACAACCTTAGTAGTTGCACAGAGGCTTAACCGTCGATGGATCGGTTCTGATCAATCAAGGATTGCAGTTGCTATCACAGCAGATAGAATTACAAGGCTCGTGGAAGAGAAAATCGGAAAGCTTTTCCCTGTGCCTGACTTTATAATTGAACACTGGGGTATTTATGAAGTGCCGGGGCTTGGGAGCCTAAAGCCTGAACAGTTCAGGGAGTTTGTGATAAAGGCGTATAATGGAAGGGTGGACAACACCGGAAGCAAATACATTCACGGCATTAAGGGCGGAGTGCCTATCTATGTGGGAAGTCCTGATTATAAATCAAAGCTTGATAAAGACGAGGTTGTTGAATTTGCAAAGGCAATCCTGACAGAGAGAAAGAGAAATCACGGAATTATGCTTGCATGGAACTTCTCAAGACTTGCAAAACAGGCAGCCGAAAAGCTTGCTGCAAGGGAGAATGTCAGGCTTGATTTCGTAAGGCTTGAGATGGTGAATATAGAATCGCCTGAATTCAGAAGGCATGTGGCGGAAAAACACCCAGATTATGATAACCTCTTAACTTTTGTTCAACCGCCGGAGATAAGGGTCGGCATAAAACGTCTTGCACCGCTTACCTATCAGTTTGATGTGGCTGAATCACTCAGCCTCAACCCTGAAGGAAAGATAATCAATGTCCAGTGGGACTTTGATTACAGAAGCCGTTTTAGTTCAACTCCAGGCTTTTCCTTCATAAGAGGGAAAAACAAAGAGCCGGTACTTGCCGTTCCCTTTAAGTTTGAAAAAGCAGGCAAAAAGAAAATCGCCTGTCGTGTTCAGGATGATCAGGGCGGAGAAAGCACCTGGATTGGGGAGTTGGAGGTGAGGTAGATGTTTGTAAATGCAACTAAATCGCCTATACCATTATGGATACTAAATTGTTCTTGGAATAAAGGAACTTTTTCTTCGGGGGAACAAGCAAACGGTTATTTCTTAATCCAGAACATCTCTGGTAGACCAATCTTTATTAAAACATTAAGACTTCGCTTCGACTGGAATCCAAAAGTATTCGACTTTCCTTGTAGCTTCCATATACCGCCAAATAGCCAGTCT
>JACROP010000163.1 GCA_016214385.1 Nitrospirota bacterium | reverse complement strand
AATATCATAGTTGCCTGTTTTTGCTGTTTTATATTTTTCCTTATAAAACTCCACTTCAACAGGTGCCCATTCTTTCATTGCCTGAATTCTTACATACGGCGGATTCCCGATAACCACATCAAATCCGCCATTCTCCATAATCTCCCCGAATCCAACCGACTTTGAGTTCCAGTCAAATGGATTAATGCGACTTTTTGTCTCATCACTCCATTCTTCTTTTTCTGTCATTCCGTGCTTGACACGGAATCCAGTCCCTTTTTCCTGGATTCCTGCTTTCGCAGGAATGACGGCGGGGAAAAGGTTATCCAAAATGTCATAACCAATAAGGCTGTTACCGCATTTGATGTTATTGCTTAAAGGAGGAAGGAGATGCTGTTTCTTCGGTAATATACCCCTCTCACCCTCTAATGCTTTCAGATAAAGGCTCATCATTGTTATTTCAACAGCTTGTGGGTCAATGTCAACACCGAAGATATTGTTGCGCAGGATATTTGCCTTCAGGCGCAGCGGAAGGGCGAAGTCCTCAGGCATTGCCTTATGATAGAAATCAAAAAAGAGATTATCCTGTGTTTCTTTTGGATGCTCTCTGTAATATTTCAAGTGATAATCAATTAGGTATTGATATGCACCAAGCAAAAATGAGCCAGAACCACAGGCAGGGTCAAGGATTTTTATTTTTTCAATCTGTCTCGGCGTCTTGCCCTCAATGATTTGGCCGACAGTATTCTTAACAATATAATCAACGATATACTTTGGTGTGTAATAAACACCCCCTGCCTTTCTGACTTCTGGCTTTTCCTCAACCTTAACTCTTTGCGGAGTCACTCTTATCGTGCTTCCAAGATAACGCTCATAGATACTTCCGAGAAGCTCCACCCCGATTGCATCAAAACGGTATCTGCTTTTAGGGAAATAAAGGCTTTCAATAATATCAGCCAAGAGATTCGAATCCACATCTGCTGTCTCGCAGGCATGGGACTTGAAAATATCGCCGTTTAGGTCAGCATTAACCTCATGAAAAAGGTCTATCAGATGGGTCATTATGGATTTCCTCTTGCCCTCTTCCTTCCATTGGGCAACAATCTCCCATAGTTCCCTGTCAGGCCTGATCTTCCTGTCCTCAGCAATTCGGATAAAGATGATCCTATCGAGGAGTTTCTGGACAACATCGTTCAAGAGTTTTGCATCAAATTCATGGTTTCTTTTATGGACATCCTTCGCAAGCTCTGTCCGCCAGACTGTTAAGTCTTCGAGGAAAGATTTATCAGGAGGGATTCTGAGCCGTTTGCTCTTTGTGTCTCTCGGAAGAAGGGCTTCAAGAGATCCCTGTTCAACCCTCTCTCTGGATAGCTCCCAGAGCTTTTCGACATTATTAAGGTAGTCTGTATATTTGAAATCAAAGACGAGCCCTTCGCTGGGAAATCGCGGGTTGGGCTTTAGCGAGGCGTCAAAGAGTTTTAGTTCTTCAAAGTCTGTAAGGATGACAAAATAAACCTCCTTCGTTGACCATGCGTAACTTTTTGCCTGCAGAATATGGTTTATATCATCAAGGGCTACTGACGGAGCCTTTGCCTCGATAAAAAACTTCGTAGCTCCATTTATCCTGAAATTATAATCCGGCCTTCCTGTTGCTTCAGGAGAAAGCTCAACTATAACATCTCTTTCATGGGGCGGTTTGTGTGCCTTATTTTCTATGTCCCAGCCGAGGGCCTTGAAAAAAGGGTTTATGAAATCAATTCTTACCTGCGCCTCAAGATAGGCTTTTGAAAGATAGTGGGTCTTATCGCTTTCAAACTTGGATATTAATAACTGCAGTTTTTCCTTAAATGAATTAATAACAGACATAACTATAAACTTTTTTGTTTATGATTTAGCCTTTCTCTCCCTATACATCTTTATAAGATATTTAAATTCATCACTCTTTGCGAAGTGCATGATTAAAAGATATACTCCGATACACAGGGCAATTGTAACACTAAGAGCGCCTGCCTTCTCAAAGGTATTCGCTGCTTCCACCCAGAGCTTGCTGTGTATGATAAGCCACCCTATAAGACCCATGAGGGAAGAGGCAAAAAGAATTTTTGAAAATGACCTGAGGATGTTTCTCCCATCTATTCTACCAAGTTTTTTCCTCAGGAGGTAAAAAAGCAAAATAAAGTTTATAGAGGAGGCAAGGGCATTCGCAAAGGCAAGTCCGCCATGTTTTAAAGGGCCCATAAGGAGAAAACTGAAGACCACATTGCTCAGCACAGACAGCACTGCCACCTTTACCGGGGTCCTGGTATCCTGGAGTGAATAGAATGTTGATGTTACAACCCTCACTCCAACAAAGGCCCAGAGGCCGGTAGAGTAAAAAATAACTGCATAGGCAGTCCCTGCTGTTGCCTCTGAGGTGAACTCCCCCCTCTGAAAGAGTATATTTACTATGGGTTCTGATAGGGCTATCAGGCCTGTCATGGCAGGGACTGTTATAAAGAAAAGGAGCCTGAGGCTAAAAGAAAAAGTATCCCTTAATGCTCCTGTCTCGCCTTTAACTGCCTGCTCTGAAAGGGATGGAAGCACAGCCATTGCCATGGCAACACCAAAAATACCGATTGGAAAATGAATAAGCCTCATTCCGTAGTAAAGATAAGTGGCACTTCCATCAGGCAGATAAGACACAAAGATTGTGCTTACAAAAACATTTATCTGGGCAACACCCATACCCAGTGTGGCAGGCAGCAGAAGTATGAGCATCTTCCTCAGCCCTGAATGGGAAAAAGAAAATATTGGCCTCAGGTCAAAGCCATGCCTCATAAGGGATGGTATCTGAACAGCATATTGCAGGGCCCCGCCAAAAGTAACACCTATGGCTATTGCAAGCAGGGGGACGGAAAACTCCGGTGCGAGAAAAATGGCAGATGCGATTATGCCGAGGTTTAGAAACAGCGGCGCAAGGGCAGGCATAAAGAAAGACCTCATGGAATTCAGTATGCCCATTGCAAGGGCAGCAAGGCTCACAAAAACAAGGAATGGAAACATCGCCCTTGTGAGGAGCACTGTCATAGAAAACTTGGCTGGATCCTTTATAAAGCCAGGGGCAATAGCAGAGACGATATAGGGCGCGAGCAGGATCCCGAGGAGGCAGACTATAATTAAAATGCTCAATAAAAAAGCAAAGACAATCCCTGCGAGCCTCTTTGCCTCTTCTTTTCCATTCCTGGCAAGATGTTCTGTGAAGACAGGCACGAAAGCTGCTGACATAGAGCCTTCTGCAAAAAGTTCTCTCAGTAGATTCGGGATACGAAAGGCAATAAAAAACGCATCAGTCATGCCTGTAGCGCCAAAGACCTTTGCCAGCACCATATCTTTCACATAGCCTGTAATACGGCTCATGAAAGTTGCAATTGACATCAGGCCTGCTGCCTTTGTGACCCTTCTTTTCTCATCCATAAGCTTGACCCAAAATTGCAGATAGGGAAGACTGTCTCAGAATTTTTATCCCGAAGCATCGGGATTTATATCCTGTTTTATCCTTTTTAATTTTAAAGTTTTTACAAATTCCATAAAGTTCTTTTTGTTAAGGTGTCGTATAAAAATTCTTCACCAGCCTTCCCTATCTGTCTTATTCTATCTCTTTTTTGAGCTTGACTTTCCTGTGTCTTTAATGTTAAAAAATATGGCATTTTATCTTATTCACAAGACTTACTTCTCACTTAAACAAGGAGGTATATTTGCCAACTAAGACAGCACCAAAAAGGAATAAGTCGGCCATGAAAAGGGCACGGCAAGCTGAAAAAAGGAAGCTGAGAAACCAGTCCATCAAGTCCATCCTGAAATCACTTGTAAAAAAAGTGGAGTCAGAGGTGATCAATAAAAACCTTGAAGGAGCGCGGTCTGCCCTTGCCGAAGCTGTTCCTGCTATTAATAAGGCTGCATCCAAAGGTGTAATACACAGAAATACTGCATCCAGGAAGGTCTCACGGCTCACAAGGCTTATCAATTCCGCCCTCTCTGGAGCAGCTTAATCAGTAGAGCCTCAAGGACAACTGCTGGCCTTCCTGATGTCTTTATTCCAACATCTGCCTCATGGAGGTCTTTAAAAATCCTGCAAAAGTCCTCTTCCCTGTAAGATGGGAGAAGACCACTCAGGACTTTGTAAGTAGTATCTCTCATCTTTGCCGGTCTTTTACCTTTGCCTTCCCACAGGTTATAAAATTGCCTGTAGTGCCAGCTTAAGGCACCGAGGATAGCATAAGGCTCTGATGACCGCTCCTCAATAAGTCTTTTTAAAATCCTGAAGGCCATGTCCCTGTCAGAGCCAATTATTGCATCTACAAGGTCAAAAGAGGTGTATCCTCTTACATCCGCTGTCAGTGCTTCAATATCATGGACGTCAATGTCCTTTAAGCCTGACAGGGCGAGTTTTTCAATTTCCATAACGAGGAGTCCTATATCAGGCCCTACAAGCTCTATGAGATAACTAATCGCTCCATCAGTCATTCTGATACCCCTTTCAGATGCCCTGTTCTTTACCCATTGAGGTATTTCTGCCTCTCTTATTTTCAGGTGATAAACAACCCACTTAAAATCAAATGCCCTGGGTTCTTTCTCGGATAGTATCACCATACATGTGCTCTCACATGGTTCCTTGAAATAGGAGGCAAGCGCTTTTATGTTTGAAGAGGAGAATCTATGAAAATACTTCAATGCGACAAAACGCCTTTTTGACATAAAAGGCAGGGTTCTCGCTGCATTGATGATATCCGCGGGAGGGGTATCAGGATGAAAGACATCACAGGAAAAAACAGACTCAATCTCGGTACGAGTCGATTCCGACCTCTCTTGATATTTCAGACCAAAGACAGATGTTACTGCCTGATTGAGGGCCTCCTCCAGAAAAAAACTTTCCTCGCTCCAGAGGAAATACACAGGCTTTGGAAGGCCCCTGGAGAGCTCTAAATTAAAACCTTTATTTTGCATACCGGATAAAGAGCTTATTGATTATCTCCCTCGCAATCTCCCTGCAAGCCCTATCGGTCGCCTTTTCCTTCTCCATAACAGCATCCCTGACGCTACCTCCTGCCTTATGGGTAATCCTTACCGGAGATTCAACATCTTTTAACTCGATAATCTCTTCTCTGACTTTCAACCTGACACTAACCCTCATTACTATCGCATACTCCTGTACCTTTCCGCCTACCTCTGCAATAGGGGTCATCAAAAAATAAGTTACTGTCGGTTTGAGCTCCAGGTCTCCGCCTTTAGTGCTCATCACTCTTATCCCCTGGGCAAGAAATTCCTCTGACAGAGCCCTGTGGAGCCTCTCCTCAAGGCGTGGCTCATATGTCCTGTTGTCAACAGCCTCTATGGTTGCTGAATTAAAAGGTAAAGGGCCTGAACCTGCCAAATGATAGCCACAGCCAAAGACAGTGAAAAGTGAAAAATGAAAAGTGAAAAGTAATAAATAGAGTAATGAATATCTTAGTTTTCCAAAACTTTTAACTTTTAACTTTAAACTTTGAACTTTCATTTAACCTCAAATTACTATATTCACAAGCTTACCCTTGACAATTATTACTTTTTTCGGAGACCTACCCTTTGTATGCTCCAGAACTTTTGGGTCATTAAATACCCTTTCCTTCATAGCCTCATAAGCAAGTCCTGCAGGTATCATAAGTCTGCTCCTGAGCTTACCATTTATCTGCACAACAAGCTCAATTTCTTCCTCCTTTATGGCCTCCTCGTCCCACCGTGGCCATGCCTCATTAAAAACACTCTGTTTACCACCGAGGGCTTCCCAGAGTTCCTCTGCAATGTGCGGGGCAAAAGGAGAAAGGAGGAGCGCAGTCTGCCTCAGAGCAAAACCAAGAGCCGCAAAGTCCTCAGAGTTTTCAGGTTTAAAAGCCATTATTTCATTTATAAGTTCCATCAGTGCTGCTATGGCAGTGTTGAAATGAAAATCCCGCTCGATGTTTGTAGTAACCTTTTTGATTGTCTGATGTGTCTTTCTTACAAGCGCTTTTGAATGCTCATCTAAATCTTTAATGTCACCAATACCGCTGTTGACTTTATCTTTATATTTATAGACGAGGCTCCACACCCTACCCAGGAAACGATATGCTCCCTCAACACCCTGATCAGACCAGTCGAGGTCTTTTTCAGGAGGAGCGGCAAAGAGACAGAATAGCCTTGCTGTGTCTGCCCCGTATTTATCGACAAGATAGTTAGGGGGAACAACATTACCTTTTGATTTAGACATCTTCGCACCATCCTTTACAACCATGCCCTGGGTAAGGAGATTCGAGAATGGTTCATTCAGATTTATCAGGGCAAGATCCCTCATAACCTTTGTGAAGAAACGGGCATAAAGGAGATGAAGCACAGCATGTTCTATACCACCTATATATTGGTCAACAGGCATCCAGTATGAAACTGCCTCTCCATTAATCGGGCATTTATCAGCACGGGGTGAGCAGTAACGGAGAAAATACCAGGATGAATCCACAAAGGTATCCATTGTGTCTGTCTCCCTTCTTGCAGGGCCTCCGCATCTTGGGCACTTTGTTTTTACGAAATCTTCAACCCCTACCAGGGGAGACCCACCCTTTCCTGTGATCTCCACATCCATTGGAAGGACTACAGGAAGTTTTTCCTCAGGGACAGTAACAACCCCGCAGTTATCACAGTAAAGGACAGGGATAGGTGTTCCCCAATACCTCTGCCTCGAGATACCCCAGTCCCTGAGCTTGTAATTAACAGCCTTCTTCCCAAGGCCTTTCTCTTCAATATAGAAGGCTATCTTCTCCTTCCCTTCAACAGTAGGGAGGCCTGTGAAGGGTCCAGAGTCTACCATGACCCCTTCACCCTCATAGGCGCACTTAAGTGACGAGTGACCCTTCGACAGGCTCAGGGCAGGCTCAGTGACGAGTGACTTTTCAAGTGACGAGTGACGAGTGACGAGTGACGAGTTTTTATTATTGCTTGTCTCTTGTCTCTTGTCTCTTGTCTCTGAATTGGTCTCTTGTCTCTCGTCTCTCGTCTCTGGAACTATCACAACCTTTATCGGCAGTCCATACTTCTTCGCAAACTCAAAATCCCTCTGATCATGACCAGGTACTGCCATAATAGCGCCTGTCCCATATTCCATAAGGACGAAATTTGCAATCCATATCGGGACTTCGTTGCCGTTCATTGGGTTTATGGCATAGGCACCTGTAAAGACTCCTTCCTTTTCAACCTCGGCAGATGCCCTTAGGATATGGCCCTGCCTTTTAGCCTTCTCTACAAAATTCATTACATCTCTCTCACATGGTGTCCCTTTTACGAGCTCAGGGATAATCGGATGTTCCGGTGCAAGGCTCATAAAGGTGACACCATAAAGGGTATCCTGTCTTGTCGTATATATTCTCAGTATCTTTTCAGAGCCTTTTATAGGGAAATCCACCTCAACACCTTCACTCCTGCCTATCCAGTTTCTCTGCATCGTAAGCACCCTCTCTGGCCAACCAGGTAGTTGATCACAGCACATTAAGAGTTCCTCCGCATAATCTGTAATCTTAAAGAACCATTGTTCAAGCTCCTTCGGGATCACTTCTGATTCACACCTCCAGCACCTGCCATCCACTACCTGTTCATTAGCGAGGACGGTCTCGCAGGAGGGGCACCAGTTAACAGAGGATTTCTTTTTATAGACCAGACCCCTCTCAAACATCTTTATGAAGAGCCACTGATTCCAACGGTAATAATCAGGTTCTGAGGTATTTATCTCCCTCTTCCAGTTATAGGAGAGGCCAAGCATTTTAAGCTGGCCCTTCATGTAGTTTATATTTTCTTCTGTCCATCGGGCAGGGTGGATTCTGTGCTTGATAGCGGCATTCTCTGCAGGAAGCCCGAAGGCATCCCATCCCATGGGATGGAGCACATTATATCCCCTCATTCTCTTAAACCTTGCGATTACATCTCCAATGACATAAACCCTCGCATGGCCCATATGGATATCGCCCGAAGGGTATGGAAACATCTCAAGGCAATAATATTTTGGCCTGGATGGATCCTCTTTAACCTCGAAGAGCCCCTTTTCAGCCCAGTACTTCTGCCATTTTTCTTCTGTCTTTTGAGGGTTATACCTCTCTTCCAAATCTACCTCCAGGTATTTTCTGGTGCTTTCGGAATCTTCAACAAATTAAAGATAAAATTATCATATATGAGAACATCTTATCAAGGAATAAGAATAGGCATAAAAAAAGCCCCCCGATGTAACAGCGGGGGGCTTCTCGGGCAAGCTGAATTATTGGATCTTAACTACATTAGCAGCCTTGGGACCTTTCTCTCCCTGGACAATGTCAAACTCTACTCTCTGCCCTTCAGCCATGGTCTTATACCCATCGCCTTTAATGGCTGAGTAATGAACAAAGACGTCAGGACCATTGTCCTGCTGAATAAAACCAAAACCCTTGGCCTCATTAAACCACTTAATTGTACCTACAAACGACATGCTTCTTACAACCTCCTTTTTTATCCCGAAGCGTCGGGACAGTTTCTAAATTCCCAAGGCTAAAGCAATGGGACATGGGGAAGCCTCTCTCCCCCAAAAACACGATTACCTTATACCACAGCGCATTGACTACTGTCAAGAATATTTATAGAGTCTTTTTGTTAATGCCGCTCTACGAGTCATAGACCAGCGAGCTTTGATGGGTTTAAGAGTAAAGATGCCTCTGACTGTGTAAGCACTCCTCTTTCAACAGCAACCTCACGTACCGTCTTCCCTGTCATGTATGCCTCCATGGATATTTCAGCAGCCCTCTGGTAGCCTATTCTGGTGGTAAGGGCAGTTGCAAGTGCAAGGCTCCTCTCCATAAGCTCCCTGCATCTATGCTCATCAGCCTCTATCCCCAGGACACACCTCTCAGTAAAGGCCTTTATACCACTGCAGAGAATTTCAATTGACCAGAGTAAGTTGTAAGCAATAACAGGCATCATGACATTTAACTCAAGCTGTGAGGCCTGGGCGGCAAAGACAATGGCTGTGTCATTCCCCATGACCTGAAAACATACCATGTTGAGCATCTCAGCCATTACCGGATTTACCTTGCCTGGCATGATGGAAGAGCCAGGCTGAACAGTAGGGAGCTTTATCTCTGCAAGCCCTGTCCTCGGCCCTGAGCTGAGGAGTCTCAAGTCATTGGCTATTTTTGTCAGTGTAACTGCAAGTCCTCTTAAGGATGCGCTCAGCTCTAATGCAGGATTTACATTCTGTATGCCCTCAAAGAAATTTTCTGATTTTTTAAACTTTATTCCAGTAATCTTTGCTATCTCCCTGACTGCAAGGCCTGCATATTTTGGATGTGCATTGATGCCTGTACCAACAGCATTTCCTCCGAGGGGAAGATAGAGAAGGGACTGCGATGCAATAGTTATTCTGCCCGTATCCCTCTTCAGAGCATGCGCAAAGCCTCCGAATTCCTGACCGAGCCTCATGGGAACTGCATCCTGAAGATGCGTCCTCCCTGATTTTATTATCTTATGAAACTCTCTTGCTTTTTTTTGAAGAGCCCTGTGGAGGCCTTTAAGGGAAGGCAAAAGCTCATATTTTACTGCCTCATATGATGAAATATAGAGGGCTGTTGGTATAGTGTCATTTGTGGACTGGGCCATATTAACATGGTCGTTCGGGTGGACTAAAGAATAATCACCCCTTTTGCCAGCAAGTATTTCAATGGCCCTGTTGGCTATCACTTCATTGGCGTTCATGTTCTGGGATGTCCCTGCCCCGGCCTGATAAACGTCAACAACAAAATGGCTGTCATGGAGGCCTTTTATGACCTCTTCTGCTGCTCTTTCAACAGCCTTAAGGATCTTTTTATCGAGGAGACCGAGTGCGCCATTGGCCATTGCAGCAGAGAGCTTTACTATCCCCTGCGCCCTTATGAAACGCCTCGGAAGCCTTAGCCCACTTATCTGAAAATTTTCCCTTGCCCTCTGTGTCTGTGCGCCAAACAGAGCATTAGCAGGAACTTTCACTTCACCAAGGGTATCTCTCTCAACCCTGTAGTTCATAATCACCTCGTATTCTGAATCTAAAACAGGCTGAATTTAAAATATCTCCTGGGATTCTCCTTGATATCCTTTACCAGCTCATCTGCATTTTTGAAAAATGTCATTGCCTCTTCATAGAGCTTGTCATCTTTGAGGAGTTTTCCAGCAGAGCCTTCTCCCCTGCGAAGTCCCTCTATTATTGAATCGGCCTTTTCACTGCCCTGATCGAGTTTCTGTATAAAGATGTTGCTTTTCTGGAAAAAGGATTTCAAATCATTATAAATCTCTTTATCGTCGGATAATTTTGCAAGGTTTCCTGTATTGAGCCTCTCAAAGACCTGGTCAGCTTTTTTTGAGGTGGAAAGGAGATTGTTATAAACAGTGTCGTCAACCACAAACTTGCCCATAGTTCCTCTGCCCTTCTCAACATTCTCAATCAAATTCTTACTCTTTTTGAGCAGCATCGAAGCCTCATCATAAAGCTTTGGGTCAGAGAATAATCTGCCAACAGAGCCCTCTCCACTCGTTATCATATCCAGAACCTCCTCGAGCTGTTTTAATGTCCTGTTAAGGGCATTAAGGCTCGCTGAGGCCATTGAAAGGGTCCTGTCAATATCGCTTTCGCCAACTCCCTTAATAACTTCCTTATCCTTTATCTCTGGTTGTGATACGTCCCCTGCTGTTATCTCTATATATCTGTCTCCGAGGAGTCCTATTGTCCCTATTATTGCAACAGAATCAGCGCGAATCCTCTGCATTGCTTCCCTGTCAATCACCATCTCTACCTCTACCCCTTTTTTTGACGCTGACTCAGGGAATCTTATACTCTTTACATTCCCCACATCAATACCGGATACCCTTACAACATCTCCGACCTTAAGTCCGCTCGCTGAATCTAAGTATAGGCTGAGCTGTGACTTCTTGCTAAAAATCGTAATCCCCCTGCCAACCTGAAACACAAAAATCATGAAGATGGCGAGGCTCGCAATAACGAAAATGCCAACCTTCATCTGGCTCCAAGCAATGTCTTTACTTTTTTTCATGTTAGACCTCCTTTTTTCTTGTTTCCCATTTCCTATTTTAACTGAGAGCCAAGAAAACTCCTGACCCGTTCATCCTCTGACATGGCAAGTTCATCAGGGGTACCTTTAAAAATCAATTCCCCCTCATGAATAACCGAAAGGTCATCTGCCACCATAAAGGCATATTGGAGCTCATGAGTAACCACTATCGAACTGACGCCCTTCTTGTCCCTGAGGTCTCTTATGAGCCTGCAGACATTGTGGGCATTTGTCGGGTCAAGGCCTGTGGTCGGTTCATCATAGAGTAAAATCTCTGGAGAGGATGCTATGGCCCTTGCTATGGCAACCCTCTTTTTCATACCGCCACTCAACTCTGAAGGCATCATATCTATGGCGTGTTCGAGTCCGACAAAACTCAGGCTCTCAATGACCTTCTCCTCTATCACATCTTCGGCTAAAGCCAATTCCCTTAACCTGAAGGACACATTTTCCCCAACAGTAAGAGAATCAAATAGGGCATTGCTTTGAAAAACCATACCCATCTTCTGTCTCACCCGGTAAAGCCCTTCCTCAGGCATTGTGGTGATATCTTCGCCATCCACAAAGACCTTTCCTGAATCAGGCATGTAAAGGCCAAGGATTATCTTAAGGGTCATTGTCTTGCCAGAACCACTTGCCCCGAGGATTACCATAATTGAACCTTTCTTGAGTGCAAGATTTATGTCCTTAAGAACCATCGAGTTTCCTAAGGCCAGCGATACTTTACTGAGTTCTATAATCATAGTATCACTATTGTCCGCTAAAAGTTTGAGAATTTTTCTTTTGTCGTCATTCCCGCGCAGGCGGGAATCCAGAAGATACACTTAAAGGACTGGATTCCTGCTTTCGCAGGAATGACATGAAATGGCTCATTAAACATTGCTAATGAAAATTATGTATTATCAACGCCTTTACAAGGTTTATCGGACACTAATTTCATAGTATGGCAAAAAATAATTTGGTCATAAAAAAATCCGTAATGAGGATTAAGATGCAGGACGCAACCACAGACTTAGTTGTAGACCTCCCTACACCCTCAGTGCCTCCTGTGGTTCTCAGCCCTACAAAAGAGCCTACCATTGCAACAATAAAACCGAAGACCACGGGTTTGGAAAAGCCTGAGATTAAATCAGGATATCTAAGGATATCAAAAACCTGATTCCAGTAAAAAACAGCCCCTAACTTCAGGGTAAAAATCGCTATCAAAGAGCCGCCGAAAATTCCCACTATATCGCACAGCACTGCAAGCATTGGAAACATAATTATACACGCCACAAGCCGCGGTGTTACAAGGCGCTTAATCGGGTCTGTGCCTTCAACCTTCATTGCATCTATCTGCTCTGTGACAACCATTGAGCCTATCTCTGCTGCAATGCCAGAGCCCACCCTGCCAGCGACCATAAGGGCTGCGAGGACAGGGCCAAGCTCCCTCACCATCGAGAGGCTGACAATTTTGCCCACGTATATAGATGCGCCGAATATCTCAAGCTGGGTCGAAGTCTGAAGGGCAAGGACCATCCCTGTGAAAATACCTGTAAGCACAACAATAAAGATTGAACCAATCCCAATACCGTCCATCTGAAAAATAATTTCATGTACATACCTGGGTTTTTTGAATATATTGAGAAAAGCCTGAAACGAGAGCAGTGAGAATTCCTGAACCACAAGTAAATATTCCTTAACTTTCTCGAGGACTGTCATCAATCTCTGAATCTCTCATAAATCTTCTCAAACTCTATGTGGACGTCCTTGAATGCCTGGAGTATCCTGGGGTCAAAATGATAAGGCATTGTTCTGTCATCGCCTTCAGTAATAATCCTGTAAGTCTTTTCGTGATCAAAGGCAGGCTTGTATGGCCTGTTGCTCCTGAGGGAGTCATACTGGTCTACAAGCATTACTATCCTGCCAACTATCGGGCTATCCTCTCCCTTCAGCCCCTTTGGATAGCCTGTGCCGTCCCACCTCTCGTGATGCGTAAGGGCGATCACCTCTGCCATCTTAAGAAAGTCTGACTCAGAGCCATGAAGAATCTTCCCCCCCATAGTTGTATGAGTCTTCATTACATCCCATTCCTCAGGTGTTAGCTTCCCTGGCTTGAGAAGAATACTGTCCGGGATACCTATTTTCCCGACATCGTGCATCGGGCTTGCGTAGAATATTGTTTCATATACCTCATCAGGTAGCCTGAGGTGTTCTGCCAGAAGTCTTGAATAATAGCTTATCCTTTTTATGTGGGTAGCTGTATCTTCATCTTTATATTCTGCCGCAAGGGTAAGCCTGTAGATTGTCTCTATGTAGCCGAATTTTATCTTTTTATGAGCATTGTCAAGGTCTTTAAATGCCTCTCTCAACTGGATAGTCCTTTCTGTGACCTGCTCTTCAAGAATCCTGTTGTGGTCTTTGAGAAAGTCTCCATACTCTTTGACTTTCAGGAGGTTTTTTACCCTTAAACTCAATTCCACCCTGTCAACTGGTTTTGTAAGAAAATCGCTTGCCCCTGCATCAAGGCCTTCGAGCTTGGACTCTCTGTCTGCGAGTGCAGTGATCATAACAACAGGAATATCCTTAGTGTTTGAATCAGATTTGAGTCTGCGGCAGACTTTATAACCATCCATCTCAGGCATCATGATATCGAGAAGGATAAGGTCAGGTTTAAAATCCTTTGCCCTGGAAAGAGCCTTTACTCCATTCGTGGCGCTTTCTGTTTCATAGCCTGCGGCAGTCAGGAGTGAATCCAGAAGTCTCAGGCTTTTCTCTTCATCATCCACGACAAGAACTTTTGACTTTTTAGGCTCTGCCATCAGCAACCTCACTTTAAATTAAAAAAACGCTTTATGCAAACTCAATTTTATCACTAATATTAACTACTTGCTACTGTTTTTATCGGTATCACAAAACTGAATTTCGATCCTTTGCCTGCCTCGCTCTCAACCCATATCCTCCCGCCATGAAGCTCAACAAGCCTCTTTGAAATGCACAGCCCAAGCCCTGTCCCTTCATACTTCTTTGTTATAGGCGATTCAAGCTGCTGAAAGGGTTGAAAGAGTCTTTTCTGGTCTTCTTCTGATATCCCTATGCCTGTGTCCTCTACGCTGATTTCGACCATGTCAAAATCAGCGTCAGGGGTTGGGGATTGGGGGTTGGGGATTGGTTTTTGTTCACTAGCCCCTAATCCTAAATCCCTAATCCCTTTTCGTTCAGTTACCCGCACGCTTCCCCCGTCAGGCGTGAATTTTATGGCATTGCTT
>JACROP010000162.1 GCA_016214385.1 Nitrospirota bacterium | reverse complement strand
TTATAGAAAATCTCGAGCCTTTCAGAGCACCAGTCAGCACCCTTCAGGAGCCCTTCAGAGAGTCCAAAACCAACTATTAGCTCCTTTACCATCACAGGGCTACAGAGGAGACTCAATAGCTCTCTACCATTAGCAAAGATTTTAAGCCTCGTCTCTGAGGCAACGGCATCTGTTGATTCAGATAGCATACCGTCTCGATATTCGATAATATTAACTTTTGCAGATGGGTTCATCAGCACAGGCCTTTTAACTCTTTCGCCTCTCCCGAAGGTTCGGGATGTGGCGGAAAACTCATAACTCTTAACTGTCTTTCTGGCGGGAGCGTGTGGGAATCGAACCCACCCTTCCCGATTGTGTCGGGAAACACTGGATTTGAAGTCCAGGAGGGACACCAGAACCCTATGCGCTCCCATGAGCTTGCCCGCTAACCGGATTTTAAATTGTACTTGATTTATTTAGATTCTGGCAAGCATGGTTTCCCCAGGAATTTTCTCTTATCACCCACCCTCAGGGTTATCTTATTCGAATCGAGATGCTCAAGAAAGGGCAGGGCATATTTTCTCGATGTGTTGAGGATGTCTCTGAATTCCGCCACTGTCATCTCATTATTTTCCCTGAAGAAATTTTTGACGGCCTCCATCATTTTCGAATAATCAGAGGCTGTAATGAAGAGGGAATCGTTAATCCTTACAAGGCTTCCCTCTTTAGACATGAGCCTTAATATATCGTCGAGGTCCTTCTGGCTGATAGAAAGGGTAGTTGAGAGTTCGTCTTTAAGAGGAGGTTGAAAGGCTGCCTTCTCGAGGATGCCAATTATCTTCTCTTTTAAAGCTGTGTCCACGCCACTCCATGAGGCCCTGAAGGACTTTGCCCTGACAAATTCTTTTTCAATTGCAATTTCTTTAATTGTAGAGAGAAGACTTCCAAAGAGTTTGTGGTCAAGCCCTTTAAAGATAGCCCTCAGATCTTCTTTTGGCACGCCTATCTTTAATGGGTATTTCTTATGAAAATCCTCTATAAAAGCATTTACCTTTTTCTGAAAAGTTGTAAAGGTTTTTTTGTGCAGGAGCCTGTCCTCAAATTGCATGACTTCACTGTTTTTTATCAAAGTCTCGATTGCCTCTTTGATGGCAGGGAGCTCTGCCTTAATCCAGCCCCCAAGAGTTGAAATTGTAGAGCCTGCCATTGCATCTTTTAATATCTTCATGGAGAGTTTTTCTTTAAGGGAGGCTTCTTTAAATACCACGAGGTCATCGAGCCCTTCGCCTTTACGCCTCCGCTTAGGCGATGGATCCAGGATTTCACCTCCACCAATGGTCTCAAGCGGAGAGAATCGCCTTATTATGTACCTGTCTCCGCTCATGGCAATAACCGGCTCGTTCAACCTTATCTGGCAGTAAGCCCTGCTGTTAGGCTCAAGTTCAGGCCTGTTGTAAAGTATGATTCTTCCTGTGAGTTCAGAAGTCCCTATATAAAAATGTATGAGGTCACGATTTTTAAGAACCGGTGCGCTTCTGAGAAGCTCGATCTCTGCATCAACTGCAGTGGTTGGTTTTAATCTGTCCGGTACAGCGAGGACATCCCCCCTCTGAATGTCTTCTTTTTGAATACCCTGGAGGTTTAAAGCAACCCTCTGACCTGCATAAGCGGTTTTTATTGTCTCGCCATGGCTCTGAAGGCCCCTCACCTTGCTCTTTATGCCTGCTGGCAGGATTTCAACAGCATCGTCAATTGATATACTGCCTGATAAAGCAGTCCCTGTAACTACTGTACCAAAGCCTTTCAGCGTAAATACCCTGTCTATTGGGAGTCTGAAAAGCCCCTCTGATGGTTTGGGTTTGACTTTGAGGGCAACCTCTCTTATTTTTTCTTTCAGAAAATCAATGTTATATGAGGTCTTTAATGAGACAGGGACAATCTCACAGCCCTCAAGAAAAGTATCTTTTGCAAAATCTTTAGCCTCGCTTATTACCATCTCAAGCCAGTCTTTTTCAACCAGGTCGGCCTTTGTTATTGCAATGAGGCCTGATTTTATTTTAAGGAGGTCACATATGGCGAGGTGCTCTTTGCTCTGGGGCATTATCCCTTCATCTGCTGCAATGACCAGGAGGACGAGGTCTATTCCTCCAGCGCCAGCAAGCATATTTCTTACAAGCCTCTCATGGCCAGGCACATCCACTATTCCTATGCGCAGGCCGTCAGGGTATGAGAGGTCGGCAAAACCGAGGTCAATTGTAATCCCCCGCTCCTTCTCTTCCTTAAGCCTGTCAGGGTCGATGCCTGTGAGGGCCTTAACGAGGGAGCTCTTGCCATGGTCTATATGGCCTGCTGTGCCGAGGATTACATATTTCAATTGGGTATATACCTCCTTACAGGTCGTAGACATTGAGGGATTATAGCATTAGCTAACTGTTCATTTAAACAATTCGGTGGCTGGAGGCTTGAAGGCGTCAGCCCTTTATATGGCCAATGAGGATATTTTCAATGCCAAGGCGTATCATCATTATTGCTATCGATGCAAGGAGGAGAGCCATGACCTTTGATATGGCAGTTATCCCACCACGGCCAAAGAAGTTGATGATCGCCTGGGCATTTATAAATGAAAGCCAGACTATAAGAAGATTCAATATAAGGGATATGACTGTTGGGATAATTCCATAGTGGTCTACGAGCACCAGGAGTGTAGTCAGGACAGCAGGGCCAACTATAAGAGGGACACCGATTGGCACAATTCCCATCTTACCTCCAGGTTTTCTTCGCTCTGCACCATGCTTTATCAGGTCGAGGATTGCAAACACAAGAAGTACAAGGCCACCAGCGATCTTGAAATCATTAGTAGTAATGCCCAGTATCCTGAATATGACCTCTCCCATTGCAACAAACACGAGGCTGACTATTATGGCTGTGAGTATCGATTCCCTGACTATTGCTTGTCTTTTGGCCTTTGGCATGTCCTCTGTCATTGAGATGAATATAGGCAGCACAACAAATATATCGATGGCAACAAAAAGTGGAATGAATGTGTTAGGTATGTTCTTCAGGATGGCTTCCATTTTTATTCTGTACCCACAGTGGATTTATGGGTGTGCTTTCTGATTGCAGGCAGGTCATCATGGGTATCTGAGATAATTCCGATAAGCATATCAGGATAGGGCAGACTTTATGTTTTTTATGAGGTCTTTAATTTCACTATCTCTCACAGTCCTTGCATCGAGGATGAGGGCATCTTCTTTAATCCTTGAGATTACCGGAGGCACTCCTTTTCTCAGCCTTTCCTCAAGTGCACTGACAGAAATATAAGAGGGCATTATGGACACGACAAAAGTTGGAAGGCCTGCCTCTGGCAAAGAGCCGCCACCAGCACGGGACTGGTCAGTCATGACTTCTACTTTTGCCCTGTCTGCCACGGCCTTCTTTAATAAAGCTGAAATCTTTTTTGCCCTGAGTCTTATCGTTTCTACTGGCTGGGTCAGCATCATCAATGTTGGAATATTTTTGATTGCCCTTTCTTCGTCCATATATTCCAGCATGGTTGCCTCAAGGGCTGCCAGGGTTAATTTATCTATTCTAACTGCTCTCGTAAGGGGATTTTTCTGTATTTCCTCGATTAGTGCTTTTCTGCCGAGGATTATTCCTGCCTGCGGGCCGCCGAGCAGTTTGTCGCCACTAAAGGTCACAATATCTACCCCTGTTTTTATAATATCCTGGACTGAGGGTTCGCCGTGTATTCCGTATTTTTCCAAATCAATCATGCAGCCGCTTCCAAGGTCAACCATAACAGGAAGATTATGAATGCTACCGAGTCTTACGACCTCTTCGATTGATACCTCTTCTGTGAATCCGATAATCCTGTAATTGCTCGGGTGTACCTTGAGCAATAGGGCGGTATTTTCATTTATGGCGTTTTTGTAGTCTGTGAGGTGGGTCTTATTAGTTGTACCAACTTCCCTTAATATAGCGCCGCTTGACCTCATAACATCTGGAATTCTGAAAGAGCCGCCTATCTCGACAAGCTCTCCCCTCGATACAATGACCTCCCTGCCTTTTGCGAAGGTGTTGAGGCATAAAAGTACGGCAGCCGCATTGTTGTTAACGGCAATTGCATCCTCTGCTCCGCTGATCTCCTTGAGGATATCTTTAATATGTGAGTATCTTTTACCCCTCTGGCCCTGGGGGAGTTCGTATTCAAGATTAGAATAACTGCCGGCAATTTCATTTATATTATCTATGGATTTCGCAGAGAGAATAGACCTGCCGAGGTTTGTGTGAATTATTACACCTGTGGCATTAATGAGGGGTTTCAGCCTGTAAGCCGAGAGACTTTTGATTGTGCTTTCGACATAAGGGGCAATTGCATCGATGGATAACTCAGGGGCAGAGCCTCGCATAATCTCTGCCCTCTGAAGATCGAGCGTCTCTCTTATTGCCTTAAGGACTAATCTCCTGGGATAAGAATCAAGCCAGTTAAGGCCGTGCTGGCTTTTTAAGAGTTCATCCACAGATGGTATTTTTGAGAGCTGTCTTTGTTTATCCTTCATGACCTTAGTTGATTACACTAATACAAGCGTATTTTTTTTTACATTTATAAAATCTCCCCCCTGCTTAATACCCCCGATAGAACCATTCGAGGGCGGGCATGCAGGGGCAGGCTCTTGCCCCTCTTTTCCAAAGAGGGGTTCGCAAAGTCCCCCTTTGAAAAAGGGGGATGTAGGGGGATTTTATAAATTTATTTTTTGCGTTTGTGTTAGATAAACCCATTAGGTATATTATGAGATATATCATACCAGAAAAGCATTTTTGTGTGGCATAATAAAACACAGGAGATGTTAAATGTTTAAAGAGACCTGCCCTGGAAGTAAAGAGATAAAAAAGCCAAAACCCGAAGACATAAGGTGCCGCTATTGTGGAAATAAGCTTGAGATATGGACTGACGAAGTAGAGGTTAAGTGCAAGAAGTGCGGCAAGATAACCATGAGGGTTCTTGGACCCACCTGTATTGACTGGTGCCCCTATGCAAGGGAGTGCGTGGGAGATGAGAAATATAAAAGGTTAAAGAAATTGACAAAAGAAAAGTAAGTATGTCTGGTTTGAGTTCAAATAAAAAGGTGTTTGAGGCCCCGTTCTCTCGCAAAGTTTTTAATTACAAATAGGGCGTTATGAAGTCTTTGAAGCCGTGTGTTTCTCAGCCTTATAGCATTGGTGTCATTGAAAGGGAACTTTTCAGACCTGATTTGAACCTGAAGCTTCTGAATCTGATGGTGCAGGGTTTTTAAAGTTTCCTGGTCAAAGGGTTTTAAAAACAACGGGTTCACAGTAATAAAGCCTTCAGCTATATCTTTTGAAATGGCAGCAATACTTTTACCTTTTGTGCTAATCATTCTTCTTCCTCCCTCCAAGTAGCTTTGAGGCCCAGATGCCTGCTTCATAAAGTAAGATTATGGGCACAGCCATAAGGGTTTGATTAAAGGCATCCGGAGTAGGTGTTAAAAAAGCGGCGATGATAAAAGCAAGGAGTACTGCATATTTTCTGTTTTTTGCAAGAAATTTTGTACTCACAATACCCGCCTTTGTGAGAAATACTATTACAACCGGAAGCTCAAAAATAGCGCCAAAGGCAAGGATGAATTTCAGACAGAAGTCAACATATTTTCCCACAGAGAGCATTGGCTGGAGGCCCTCTGTCTTATAGGTGAGGAGGAAGTTCATTGCAAAGGGGAGTATAAAGACAAAGCAGAAAAAGGCGCCTAATAAAAAAAGAGTTGTCACAAGGATAACAAAGGGCAGGGCGTATTTTTTTTCTTTTTGTAAAAGGCCTGGCGCTACAAACCTCCAGATCTCATAAAATACGACTGGCAAAACCATTATGAACCCACTTATAATAGCAATTTTCATATGCATCCAGATGGCCTCTGTTGGCGCGAGGAATACAAGCTTTAGTCCTGGATTCTCAGATGCCTTGAGGGCTATAAAAGGATATTTAAGGGATAATTCGAGGGTGTTTCTGAGGGGTAGGGTTAAAAGGTTGAAAATAGATTCAGAATAATAGAAGCAAACGCCAAAGCCAATAAATATGGCAATCAGGAGGACAACAATCCGTTTTCTTAGTTCCTCTAAGTGAGTTGTGAGGGGCATTTTTTCATCATTCACCTTTTACCACCTTCGCTTTGCTCGGAGAAATCATTACGATTTGCTGCCCCTATTTTATCTCCTGTGTCAGTGCCATTTTTTTGTATTAGTTTACTAACACTGTCGCTACCACTGTTTAATGACACTTTTTTAGTCTTTGTCTCCTCAGGTACACCTTTTTCTATATGGGTTTCTGCTTCATCAATTGAGTCCTTAACTCCCTGAAGTGCCCTTTTCAATTCCCCTATTCCCTTTCCGAGGGCCCTGCCGAGTTCTGGAAGCCTTTTGGGACCGAATACGAGGAGGGCCACAATGAAGATAACTATTAACTCTTGCATTCCAAAGTCAAACATTATGTCCTTTTTTTAATTTTGCATTTTGCATTTTAAATTTTATTTTTCCT
>JACROP010000161.1 GCA_016214385.1 Nitrospirota bacterium | reverse complement strand
GATAAAAAGGGCTATAAAATCAGTTGCAGATAATTATGACATTGTAATAGTTGAAATCGGAGGGACAATTGGTGATATTGAGAGTCTTCCTTTTCTTGAGGCCATAAGGCAGTTCCGGTATGACGTCGGAAGGAATAATGTTTTATATGTCCATTTAACCCTCATCCCTTTTATCAAGACCTCAGGTGAGCTTAAGACCAAGCCAACACAGCACAGTGTAAGAGAATTAAGGGAAATCGGTATCCAACCGGATATTCTTTTATGCCGCACAGATAGATTACTGCCTCCTGAGATTAAAAAGAAAATTGCTCTCCACTGCAACCTTGATGGAGATTCCGTTATTACTGCCAAAGACGTTGATACGATTTATGAGGTTCCGCTTGTGCTCAAAAATGAAGGGCTTGATGAGCTTATTGTGAAAAAACTTTCCCTAAATACACCACCTCCTGACCTGAAGACATGGAATGATGTTATAAGAAAGATCAAGGAGCCTGAGGATAGGGTGACTATTGCTTTGGTTGGAAAATACGTTGACCTCAAAGATTCTTACAAGAGCCTTATTGAGGCCCTTTCCCACGGAGGGATAGCAAATAATGTGGGTGTTGATATTCAGTGGGTGGATTCAGAAGATATAGAAAAACATGGCCCTGAGAAATACCTGTCTGATATCGATGGCATTTTAGTTCCTGGTGGTTTTGGCCTCAGGGGAATTGAAGGAAAGATTGAGGCAATCAGGTTTGCGAGAGAAAAGTTAATACCGTTTTTCGGGATATGCCTTGGCATGCAGTGTGCGGTAATAGAATTTGCAAGAAACATCTGCAATCTCAAGAATGCCAATAGCACAGAGTTCGATACAGGAACCCCTTACCCTGTAATTTATTTAATGGAAGAGTGGTATGACTTCAGGACAAAAACCATACAGAAAAGGGATATTACATCTGAAAAGGGTGGCACCATGAGGCTCGGTGCTTACCCATGTGTCCTGTCTGAAGATTCTTTTGCTTACAGGGCTTATGGCGTAGAAGAGATTTCTGAAAGGCACAGGCATCGGTATGAGTTTAACAATGCGTTTAAAGAGATTTTTGTAGGAAAAGGTCTTAGAATAAGCGGTCTGAGCCCTGACAGGCAGCTCAGTTACCCCGAACTGTCGGGGCAACGACTTGTTGAGATTGTAGAGATAAAAGACCATCCCTGGTTTCTGGGCTGTCAGTTTCACCCTGAGTTTAAATCAAGGCCCTTAGAGCCACATCCACTTTTTAAGGCTTTTATAGGCGCTGCATATAAAGAAAAGAAAATTCTTTTTACACATACGGCGGTTAAAGAATCAGAACATGGGGGAGTTAAATGAGTGAGATTGTCGATATCTTTGCAAGGGAAATCCTTGATTCGCGGGGTAATCCTACTATAGAAGTAGACGTAATTCTTGAAAGCGGTGCGTATGGCAGGGCAGCAGTCCCCTCCGGGGCATCAACAGGCAAGAGGGAGGCCCTTGAGCTAAGAGACAAAGGGAAACGTTATCACGGCCGCGGGGTTCAAAAAGCAGTAAGAAATGTTACAGAGGAGATTGCTCCAAATCTCAAGGGGATGGAAGCCAGCGAACAGAAGTTTATTGATAACCTGATGATTGATCTCGATGGCACTGAAAACAAAAGCAAGCTCGGCGCCAATGCTATCCTGGGTGTCTCACTTGCGGTTGCAAAGGCCGCTTCAATGGATGCCGGCCTTCCCCTTTACAGGTATATCGGAGGCGTTAATGCAAAGGAGCTTCCTGTGCCAATGATGAATGTCCTGAATGGCGGTGCGCATGCAGCTAACAACCTCGATATTCAGGAATTTATGATAGTGCCCCTCGGTGCTCCTTCGTTTCATGAGGCAATGAGGATGGGTTCTGAGATTTTTCACAGCCTGAAAAGTGTTTTGAAAAGCAAAGGGCTTAATACTGCGGTTGGCGATGAAGGTGGTTTTGCCCCTGATTTAAACTCTAATGCAGATGCCCTTTCCTTAATTATAAAAGGAATCGAGAAAGCAGGATACATTGCAGGAAAAGATGTTTGCCTGGCACTCGATGTGGCCGCCTCAGAACTTTTCAGGAATCGTAGATACTGCTTTGAAGGCAAGGAGATTAACTCCGAACAGATGATGGATTACTATGAATCCATTTTAGCAAAATATCCCATTATATCCATTGAGGACGGGCTCTCAGAAAATGACTGGGAAGGCTGGAAAGCTATGACCCGACGGTTTGGCAAGAAGGTTCAACTGGTAGGCGATGACATTTTTGTGACGAATACTAAAATATTAGAGAAGGGAATAAAAAATGGGATTGCCAATTCAATATTGATAAAGCTGAATCAGATAGGCACCCTTACCGAAACCCTCGATGCAATAGAGATGGCGAAAAAAGCAGGTTATACATCTGTGGCATCGCACAGGTCAGGCGAGACAGAAGATACAACCCTCGCAGACCTTGCTGTTGCCTGTAACACAGGGCTGATTAAAACAGGCTCTTTATCGAGGACAGACAGGGTCG
>JACROP010000160.1 GCA_016214385.1 Nitrospirota bacterium | reverse complement strand
TGGCTGAAAGACAGAAAAGGGAAAAGGTTATCCTTTGATGATATAAAACATTACTGCAAAATCGTTACCGCTCTGCAAAAAACAATTGAAATTCAAAAAGCAATTGATAATATTTATCCAGAAGTAGAAAAATGAGTTATGATTTATTCTTCAAGGCATTGAGGGAAAAGACTTATAAAGCCTTCAAATCCGAGCTTGAGGCGAGGGTGGAGGGATAAGATAAGATAAGATAAGATAAGATATAATATAATAGAAAAAGAATATTGAGCATTTATGAATCAGGAGGAGGATAAAGAGACTGTACAAGAGGTCATGAAGGAAGGGTGATAGATATGAGAAATAAGGATAAGATTTCTTCAGGCGAAATTTCTGCGATCCTCAGCAGCCTGAAGGCAGAAGCAAGAAAGCGCTTCAAGGCGGAAATAAAAGGCATTTTCGGCTCGTATGTGAGAGGAGAGCAGAAGGAGGGTAGCGATCTGGATGTTCTGGTTGAATTCGAGGAAGGCGCGAATCTGCTGGACCTTGTCGGTTTGGCAATATTCCTTGAGGAAAAACTAAAGCTCAAGGTTGATGTTGTCCCGGAAAGTGCTTTACGGAAAGAAATCAAGGATATCGTCCTCAGGGGGAAGGTTGCAGTATGAGAGACGTTTCGTTATATCTCCAGGATATCATTGATGTGCCCTTTTTGACAAATCCATCCTTGTTGTGCTACACTGTCTTACAGTAAACCCCGTTAGAAACGACGGGGCTTTCTAACGGGGTAAAGGGAGGTGATATGAATGAAAGGGACTATTACAATAAGATTGCCCGAGAAACTCCAGAGGGATCTGGATAGGGTAGTAAAGGCTGAAAAGACATCAAAAAGCGAGATCATCAGGGATGCCATAGCCCGTTACCTCGCTCTAAAGAGATTTCAACTATTAAGGAAAAAGGTCCTGCCCTTTGCCGAGGCGCAGGGGTTGCTTACTGATGAGGATATATTTAAGGCCATTTCATGAGGGTTGTGCTGGATACAAATGTGATTGTTGCTGCCTTTGCTTCCAGAGGCCTGTGTTCAGAGGTATTTGAAGTATGTCTTTCAGACCACACCATTATAATAAGTGAGCATATTCTCTCTGAAGTAAAGGAAAAACTGATCAGTAAAATACACCTGCCCCATAATATCACTTATGCTATTATCAATTATCTAAAAGAAGTGGCAGAAATATTTGAGGCTGAACCGATCTATGAGAATATTTGTAAAGATAAAGATGATATAAAAATACTCGGCACTGCATTAAGTGGAAATGCCAGATTTATTATAACAGGAGACGAAGACCTTCTGATCTTAAAGAGATACAGGAAAACAGAAATAGTCTCTCCCCGTGAATTCTGGGGCCATCTGAGTGGAAAGGCGAGGCTGGAGGATAAAGAAAGATGACTTACGAAGCTGTAATCGGTCTTGAGATACACGCACAATTGTTAACAGACTCGAAGATGTTCTGCGGGTGCTCAACGAAGTTTGGTGCTGAGCCAAATACCCAGACATGCCCTATATGTATAGGCATGCCCGGAGTCCTTCCTATGATGAACAAAAAGGCCATTGAATATGTAGTAAAAACAGGGCTTGCAATGAACTGCAAAGTTTCTCCTTATAGCAGGTTTGCAAGGAAGAATTATTTTTATCCTGACCTGCCAAAGGGTTATCAGATAAGCCAGTACGAGCTTCCAATATGCGAAAAGGGCTATGTGGAGATTATTGTTGATGGAAAGGCTAAAAGAAAAGGAATAACAAGGGTTCACATGGAGGAGGATGCAGGTAAAAACATCCATGAAGATTTAGGCAATTACAGTTTTGTGGATTTAAACAGGTCAGGTATACCTTTAATGGAGATTGTTACTGAACCTGACATACGCAGCCCTCAGGAGGCTACAGAGTTTATGAAAAAATTGAGGGCAATTCTTCGCTACCTCGGGGTGTGCGATGGCAATATGGAGCAGGGCTCTCTCAGGTGTGATGCGAATGTATCTGTAAGACCTCCGGGGCAGAAAGAATTTGGAGTCAAGACAGAGATAAAGAATATGAACTCATTCAAGTTTGTTGAGAAAGCACTCGAATATGAGATAAAAAGGCAGATAAAGGTTCTCAAAGATGGAGGGAAAATTGTTCAGGAAACGAGGCTATGGGATTCAAGCAGGGGGATTACAGCATCCATGCGTTCAAAAGAGGAGGCCCATGACTACAGATATTTCCCTGAGCCAGACCTTGTGCCAATAGAGGTTGATAAATCCTGGGTCGAACAGTTGAGGGCTGGGCTTCCAGAGCTGCCGGATGCAAAACGTGAACGCTTTGTCAGGCAGTATGGCCTTCCAGAGTATGATGCAGATTTACTTACAACTGAACGCGCAATAGCAGACTGGTTTGAAGATGCTGTAAAAGCAGGCGGCAATCCGAAATCAGTGTCCAACTGGATGATGGTGGAATTGATGAGACTTCTTAACGAAGATAATAAATCCATTGAAGAATGCTCGCTAAAGCCAGCACAACTTGCAGGCATGCTCAAGCTCATAGAGGATGGAACTATAAGTGGAAAGATTGCAAAGGCCGTGTTTGAAGAGATGTATAGAAGAGGCAGGGATGCTGAGGACATTGTCAGGGAGAAAGGGCTCACCCAGATAAGTGACACTGCTGCCATCGAAAAGGCAATTGATGAAACAATAGCAAAAAATCCAAAAGAGGTTGAGAGGTTCAAGGCAGGTGAGGAGAAACTCATAGGCTTCTTCGTAGGCCAGATAATGAAGGCAACAAAGGGCAAGGCAAACCCGCAGTTGGTAAATGAATTACTAAAAAAGAAGCTCTCCACATAGAGACCCAAAGAACTCGGTGCGAGTCGATTCCGACAAGGTGAATTATCTTCAATTTTATTGTAAAAACTTACCACATAGTTTAAAGTATTACTAAGAAATACAACGGAGGCTATATATGAGAACTACAAAAGTAACAACCCTGTCCCTCCCACCTGAAATGGTGAAGGAAGTAGAAAGGCTTACCAGGGAAGAAAAACGCACAAAAAGTGAGCTTTTCAGAGAAGCCTTACGAAAATATATTAATGATAGACGTTGGCAGCAACTCCGCCAGTGGGGTATGAAAACAGCACAGGAATCTGGTATCTCTACAGAAGAAGAAGTTGACGAATTAATACACAAGCACCGCATGAAGATAAATTGAGGGTTATCCTTGATACAAATGTATATATCTCTGCAATGCTTTTTGGTGGTAAATGTGAAGAGATATTGAAACTTGCAAATCAGTCACTTTTTGAGGTAGTAATCTCAAAGAAAATCCTTTATGAGATTAAATCTGTTTTGAAGGAAAAATTCCACTGGACAGATAAACAGATAGCCGAGGTTATAAAATATATCAAAAGTATAACCACCATTGTGAATCCTGATATTTCGCTTGCCATAATAAAGGAAGATCCTGCGGATAATAAAATTATTGAGTGTGCGGTTGCTTCAAATGCTACATATATTGTTACAGGAGATAAACACCATCTTTTGTCTATTAAGGAGTACTCAGGGATAAAGATACTAAGCCCGATAGAGTTTTTAAGACTGTGATTAATCATGGCAATATTTTGAACTTTGGCTCATAAATGTCTTTAAATATAAAATTGTAAAGAATATTTCAGTATTTCAAAAATAAAATGGAAACAATTCTTATAGTTGAAGACAAAGATTCGATGGCACAGATGCTCAAAGAGACCCTTGAGTCTGAGGGTTTTATAACCCTCACTGCCAGGGATGGCGCTGAAGGCATAAAGCGCATCAAAGAAAGCCGCATTGACCTTGTGCTCACAGACCTCAAGCTTCCCAAAAAAGACGGTCTTGAGGTACTCAAGGCATCGCAAGAAGAAAACCCCTTAGTCCCTGTTATTGTCATGACTGCTTTTGGTTCCATCGAAACTGCGGTCAGGGCCATAAAATCAGGGGCCTATGATTTCATAACAAAACCACTGGATACAGACCACCTGCTTGTCCTTATCAGCAGGGCGCTTAAAAACCAGAGACTGCTTACAGAAAACATTCTGCTCAAAGAAGAATTCTCCAGCCAGCTCGGTTATCCGAAGATAATCGGGAAGAGCCAGAAGATGCTTGAGGTTGCAAACAATGTTCAGAGAGTTGCCCTTACAAAGACAACAGTTCTCCTCCTTGGAGAATCCGGCACTGGAAAGGAACTTTTTGCACGGGCAATACACTTTCTGAGCCCGAGAAAGGAACATCCGTTTGTCACGATAAATTGTGCAGCAATACCGAGGGAGCTGCTTGAATCCGAACTCTTTGGCCATGAAAAGGGTTCTTTTACCGGGGCAGATGAAAAAAAGTTCGGCAAATTTGAACTTGCAAACAAAGGGGCGATATTTCTTGACGAGGTCGGAGAGATGGATCTTGCTTTACAGGCAAAGCTGCTCAGGACGCTCCAGGAAGGTGAGATAGAAAGGATTGGCGGTATAAAGCCCATTAAAGTAGACGTCAGGATAATTGCAGCCAGCAACAAAAATCTCGAGGCTGCCGTAGCTGACAGGAGCTTCAGGGAAGACCTTTTTTACAGATTGAGCGTCTTCCCGATTACAATACCCCCGCTGAGGGATAGAAGAGATGATATACCGGCCCTTGTCGAGCATTTTATTGCTGATTGCTCCAGGGAAATGAAAATCCCCCCAAAAGAAGTCTCGCCAGAAGCAATGGAGCTTTTGAAGAACTATCTGTGGAAAGGGAATGTCAGGGAAATGGAAAATGTCATTGAGAGGGCGCTTATCCTCTGCACAACCCCCACAATAATGCCAGAGCATTTGGGCCTCAGCTCCATTGGCGCTCTTGAGACTACACTCAGGGACCTCCCGATGGATGGAACCCTTGAGGAGATTTCCAGGGCTGCCCTTAAAATCGCTGAGACCCAGAGGATAAAAAAGGCCCTCAGAGAGACCAGGGGAAACAAAGTCAAGGCATCAGAGATGCTCGGGGTGAGTTATAAGACTCTGCTTACAAAGATAAAAGAGTATGGAATAGAACAATAAATTTAAACTTGATATGCTCTGGATTGTCTATTCTTTACTCTGTGCCTTTTTCTTTGCCACAAGCGATGCCCTGACAAAAAAGGCCCTGTCCTCAAAAAATGAATATCATGTTTTGTGGTTGAGGTTACTCTTTTCCCTCCCAATTCTGGTTGCCTCTGTCCTGGTAACAGGGATTCCCCCTCTTGACGCAGTATTCATTTATTCCGTAATCATTGCCCTGCCCCTTGAAATAGTGGCTGCAGTCCTGTATGTCAAGGCCCTCAAAAAATCTCCCCTCGGCCTTACAGTCCCGCTGCTTGGTTTGACACCCATTTTTCTTATCCTTACATCCCTGATTATCTTAGGAGAGAAAATTACAGTAATGGGAGGGGTAGGGATATTCCTGATTTCTGCTGGAGGTTATTCGCTGAACCTCCATGATGCAAAGACAGGGCTCCTCGGCCCTGTAAGGGCACTTCTCAAAGAGGATGGCTCACGGCTGATGCTTCTTGTGG
>JACROP010000159.1 GCA_016214385.1 Nitrospirota bacterium | reverse complement strand
TTAAGACTCCTTAGCTATCGCTCAAGGAGCAGGAAAGAGCTGACAGAGAGGCTTGTTCAAAAAGGATTTGATGCAGATACAGTTGACTCTATTGTTGCTGCCCTTGAACAGGAGGGTCTCGTAAGGGATAATGCCCTGGCGTCTGAGCTCCTCAGGGTCGCTGTAGAGGGGAAGGGTCTTGGCAGAGAAGGTGTAAGGGCTTTGCTCATAAAGAGGGGCATAGAAAGAGAGCTTATAAAAGAGACCCTGTCAGGTCTTACAAAAGAAACAGAAGAGGAAACAGCCCTCAGGCTTGTAGAGAAGAAATTAAAGACCCTTAAAGTTTGCCCTGAAGACACTGTAAGGCAAAAACTCTGGGGACTCCTTAAAAGAAGAGGCTTTTCAACAGATGTTATCAATACTGCATTTAAATCGTTAAATGGGGGTAAGGGATAAAGCTGTGAGCTATGAACCTGGTTTTCAATTTTAAACTCGATATTCCTTGCAGCTTGCTACAGGGTTACCTTGTTTCGTCATTCCCACGAAAGTGGGAATCCAGAAAAATCTCCTGGATTCCTGCCTTCGCAGGAATGACGACTAACAAAATTCACAAAATATATTCACCCTTTGCTCCCCCGCATCAAGTGCGGGGCAAGGGCTGTGGCTTGCCACAGGGTTCTTCATTTAGGAAGATCCATGAAAAGTAAGGAAATAAGACAACTCTTTATAGATTATTTTGTCAAAAGGGACCATAAGGCTTTGCCTGGCTCTCCGCTAATACCAGAGTATGACCCAACACTTCTTTTCACTAATGCCGGCATGGTGCAATTCAAGTCAGTATTTCTCGGCGAGGAGATGAGGCCTTACAGTAGAGCTGTAACAGTTCAGAAATGCATGAGGGCAGGCGGGAAGCACAGCGACCTTGAGAATGTCGGGAGGACAGCAAGGCATCACACATTTTTTGAAATGCTCGGCAATTTTTCCTTCGGGGATTATTTCAAGAGGGAGGCGATAAAGCTGGCATGGGAATTTCTGACAGAGTGGATGAAACTACCAAAGGAAAGACTCTGGCTCTCAATCTATGAGAAAGATGAAGATGCATATACTTTATGGCAGGAGGAAGCAGGTGTTTCTCCTCAAAGGATTGTAAGGCTTGGTGAGAAGGACAATTTCTGGCAGATGGGCGACACAGGACCCTGTGGCCCGTGTTCCGAGATAGTAATAGATCAGGGGCCGGAGGTCGGCTGCGGTAAACCAGATTGTGCTGTCGGATGCGGCTGCGACAGGTTTCTTGAACTCTGGAACCTCGTATTCATGCAGTATAACAGGGACGTTACTGGAAAACTTACTCCCCTGCCCCGGCCAAGCATCGATACAGGGATGGGACTTGAGAGGCTTACTGCTGTTATTCAGGGTAAGCTCACAAATTTCGATAGCGACCTTTTTCTTCCGATAATTAAGAGGGTCGAAGAAATCTCAGGCAAGACCTACGGGAAAAAACACAGCACTGATGTCTCAATGAGGGTTATAGCTGACCATATAAGGGCAATAACCTTTCTCCTTTCAGAAGGGCTGATGCCTTCCAATGAAGGAAGGGGATATGTCCTCAGGAGGGTAATAAGAAGGGCATCAAGGCACGGCCTTATGCTTGGAATTGACGGCCCATTTCTTTACAGGGTTGTTGACCCTGTCTTAGATATAATGGCAGGGCCTTACCCCGAACTAACAGAGGAGCTTGAACGGTCAAAGAAGATATTGAGGTTTGAAGAGGAGAGATTTGCCCACACCCTTTCATCAGGCATGGGGATGCTTAATGACCTTATAGAAAAACTTAAAGTATCAGGCCAGGATACCATCCCCGGCGCTGAGCTTTTCAGGCTTTATGACACCTTTGGCTTTCCCCTCGACCTTGCCCAGGATATTGCATCTGACAGCAGTCTCGTCATAGATGAAAAAGGTTTTCAGAGGGAGATGGAGCTTCAAAGGCGAAGGGCAAGGGCCTCATGGGTTGGTGCCGAGGAGGCAGTTTCTGATATTTACAGAAAACTTTTGAATGAGATAGGATCCACAGAATTTTTAGGCTATGATACCTTATCTTCAGACGCTCATATTCTGTCTGTCTTGAAAGATGGAGCACTGGTTCCTGAAATTAGAGAAGGCGAAGAGGCAGAGATAATCCTTGATAGGACTCCTTTTTATGGCGAGTCAGGTGGCCAGGTAGGCGATACAGGTCTGATAAAGGCAGAGGGCGTGAGAATTGAAGTTATTGATACAAAAAGGCCCAATGAGATTTTTTCTCACATATGCAGAGTAAAGAAAGGCACTGCTAAAGTGGGGGCCAGGGTGTTTGCATCAGTGGATGCACAGAGGAGAAAGGCTATTATGCGCAACCACACAGCCACACACCTCCTGCATGCAGCCCTGAGACTTGTCCTCGGCGACCATGTAAAACAGGCAGGTTCCCTTGTTGCGCCTGAAAGACTCAGGTTCGATTTCACCCACTTCTCATCCATGGAAGACAGGGAGATAGAAGAGGTTGAGGCCATTGTCAATGAGAAGATCATTGAAAACATGCCTGTGGCCATATCATGGATGGCCCTTGAAGATGCCCTTAGAATTGGTGTTACAGCGCTTTTTGGAGAAAAATATGGTGACAGGGTTAGAGTTGTTAAAGCAGGAGATTTTACCTTAGAGCTCTGCGGAGGAACCCACTGTAAATTCACAGGCGAGATAGGACCTTTTAAGATAATTGCAGAAGGCAGCGTTGCTGCTGGTGTTAGAAGGATTGAGGCCCTCACAGGGTTTTCAGCATTATCGTATTTCAGGGAACAGGGAGTGGAAATCAAGAAAGTGGCAGCTCTGCTCAAGGCCAGGGATATGAAGGTAGCTGAGAGATTAGAGAAGTTTATAAAAGATGCAAAGGATAGGGAGAAGGAACTTGAAAAGATAAAGAGCAAGACCGTAGCCAGAGGCGCAGATGAGATACTTGAGGAGTGCAGAGTAATAAACGGCATCAAGGTGCTGGCACACAGGGTTGACGGCCTTGATATAAAGGCACTCAGAAACCTCGCGGACACATTAAAGGATAAAATTGATTCAGGCGTTCTTGTTCTTGGTTCAACGCTCAATGGCCAGGCATCTTATGTTACCATGGTTACAAAGGATTTAATGAACCGCCTTCATGCAGGGGAGATTCTTAAAGAAGTAACAGGAGGCAAGGGGGGCGGAAGGGCCGATATGGCACAGGGCGGGACAAAAGACATTGAAAATATTGACACGGCACTTAATTCTGTCTATGAGATTGTAAGGAAGAAAATCAGCTAAGTTGCACTCTTAAATCTTATACGGTATAGTTATAATAAAAATGAAAAATTGGAAATAGGAAATGGGAAGTAGGGGCGGGGTAACCCCGCCCCTACTGTTTTTTCTTTTAACGCATTACGCATTACGTATTACAGTTTAAATAGGAGGTGTGATTATGACTGTTTTTGAAATTATTCGCAGGGCGTTGATGGCAGGGCTTGGAATGCAGGAGAAGGTAAAGGGGTTTGTTGATGACCTTGTTAAAAAAGGAGAGTTGAGTGAGACACAGGGAGCCAAGCTTGTAAAAGAATGGTCTGAAAGGGCAGGCAAGACCACTGAAGAATTCACAAAAAGCTTATCCGACATTATAGGGAAGACCCTCGAGAAGATGAATCTCCCTGCAAAAGATGATATTGAAAAACTCAATAGAAAGTTGCAGTCTTTTTCTGTAAGGCTTAAAAAGCTGGAAGAAGCAAAAGGCGGTGAGGAAGGCACCGAAGAAAAGTAAAGATGTCTTTCTTCGAGTTGCTCAGACTCCGAAGAACGTATAAAAGTGTAAGCCGGATAAGGCAGATAATTAATGTCTTTTTAAAACACGGTTTCGGGCAATTTGTTGAAGAGATAAGGCTTCACCGTTTTATCCCCCTCAGGAAAAGGCTGAAGGTCTTTGGCTACTGGCCAGAAATTGAAAGACATACAATCCCAGAGAGATTGAGGTTGGCTTTCAGCGAGCTCGGGCCGTCCTTCATAAAGCTTGCCCAGATTCTCTCAGCCAGGCCAGACCTGATAACCAAGGCCTATGCCGATGAATTCAAGAAGCTCCTGGATGAAGTGCCTCCTTTTCCATCTGAAAAAGCCAAAAAGATTATTGAGGAAGAGCTTAAAACACCCATAAAAGAGATGTTTGCAGATTTTGAGGATTCTCCTGTTGCTGCTGCCTCAATTGCCCAGGTTCATAAGGCAACCTTAAGAGAAGGCGATAAGGTAATAGTCAAAGTCCAGAGGCCGGAAATCAGAGAGCTCATAGAGACCGACATCTCCATTTTAAATGTTATAGCCCGCCTCATGGTGAAATATATTCCAGAGAGCAAATTCTTCAATCCCACCGGAATAGTGAACGAATTTACCAGGACAGTCAGGAAAGAGCTGGATTTTATTGAAGAGGCAAGAAACGCATGCCGCTTCAGGAGGAATTTTGAAGAAGACCCTCATATCTGCATCCCGAAGATATATCCTGACCTTATTTCCGAAAAAGTCATTGTAATGGAGCGGCTTGAGGGTGTAAGGGTGGATAACATAGAAGGGATAGAAGCCCTTGGCCTTGACAGGACCGAGCTTGCGAGGGTAGGGGTGGATGCGTATTTTAAGATGATGCTTGAAGATGGGTTTTTTCATGCAGACCCACATCCCGGTAATATTTTTATCCTGCCTGACGGTAGAATTGGCCTCATGGATTTTGGCATAGTTGGCTGGTTGACCCCTGAGCTTATGGACAACATCGCCAATGCATTCCTTGCCCTTGTTACTAAGGATTTTGACCGCCTTGTTGACCAGTATATAGAGTTTGGTATGATAACAGAGGAGACGGACATTGATGCCTTTAGAAAGGACTTCAAAGCAGACCTTGTAGACTTTCTTGTCCCTCTTTATGGCCTGACAATCGCAGAGATAAACTTTGCCCAGTATCTCGACACCATAACTCACCTTGCAATAAAACATGATTTAACACTGCCATCTGACCTTCTTCTGGTTAACAAGTCCATGCTTATACTGGATAATATTGGCAGGCAGCTTGACCCGAACTTCAATTTCATTGCAGTAGCAGAGCCTTATGCATCAAAGATAGCGAGGAGGCGAATAAGCCCTGCTAAGCTTCTGGAAAAGGCAAGAAAAAACCTTACAGAGCTTGGAGACTTTCTTGTCAGCACGCCGAAAAATATGAAAGTGCTTATGAGAAAGGCCATGAAAGACAACCTGCATCTAAAGATAACACCTATCGGCTTTGAAAAACTCATAAAGGACCTCGACCGCTCAAGCAACCGCATAGCCTTCAGCGTGATAGTCGGTGCCATCATAGTCGGCTCATCGCTGTTGATACAATCAGGAGTGGGGGAAAAAATCTTTGGCCTTCCAGCCATAGGCGCTATTGGTTTTGCTATAGCCTTTGTGCTCGGTATCTGGCTTCTTATCTCAATAATAAAATCAGGGAGATTATGAATTAAACTTCCATAGAGAATGGGTCATTTATGACAAAAGAACAGCTTAAAAAACACTGCGATTCAGAGTTTGAAAATATCGATGCAGTTGTCAGAGAGCTTTTTTCGGTTGTCAGCCCTGACAAATCAGAGTATACCGCTGTAGAGCTAACAGCAATCGCAACCTTTATTCACCAGGCATACAACGGCATACAGAACATTCTAAAAAGGATACTGCTGTTTGACGGCCTTACCATAAAAGAAGACACTGCTACCTGGAATAAAGACCTGCTTGAGAAATCCGTTCAACTCGGAATAATTCCGCCTGAACTTTATCAAATCCTCTTCAACTACCTCACCTTCAGCCACTTCTTTATCAATGCCTATAGCATAAACCTGAAGTGGGAGAAATTAAAAGTCTTAGTAGATGGCCTTAAAGATACCCTGACAAGGCTCAAGTCTGAAGTTAGTGAATATATTTATACGATTGAGACTTGAGGTTCCATTTTGGCACCTCAAGTTGGGTGGACAGAGGTATCTCCCCTATGCCTTCACAGAGAAGGGAGTAGCAATGCAGCATAGAGGGAAAACCGACCAGAGAATGGCAGGGGCTTGTCGAAGACTCGTAGAGAGGAGCATCTGTAAAGAGCGCAAAGCTTGAGATTATGATAAAAAGAAATTTGCAGGAATTGGAATATTGATCAAGGGGCATTGACTAATGTGTATAATAATGTATAATATACACATGGAGGTGATGGACTATGCAGACAGCAGAAAAAGTAAGAAAGCAGTTTATCCTTGACCCTGCCAAAATCGAAATGGTTAAAAAGATTACCCGCGCAGCAACTGAGACAGAGGCGGTCAACAGGGCATTGGACATGATTATTGCAAATGAAAAAATCGAAAAAGCACTTATGGCAGTAAGGGGCAAGGGGAAGATCAAGGATGTCTACGGAAGAGTATCCGTTTAAAGCCCTCTGCGACACTTCAGTATACATTCCTTTTATCAATCGGGGAATTATCCATCCTGTATTCACCGGATCCGCCAGGCCTGTGCTTTATATGAGCATGGTAGTGCTTGTGGAATTGTACGCCGGAAGCCATGACGCTAATTCTACAAAACTTGTCGACAGACTATATAATACCTTTCTAAGTGTTGGAAGGCTTATCGTCCCGAATGATGAGGACTGGCGGAAGGCTGGAATGATTATGGCTAAACTCGGGCGGAAATATGGATTTGAAGCAAAATATATCTCAAAAATTCAGAACGATATCTTGATTGCATGTTCGGCGCGAAGAAATGGTGCATTCGTTGTCACACAGAACAAAAAGGATTTCCTCCGAATAAAGGAGTTCATTGATTTTCGGATTTACGAATAAAAAGAGCAGTCACAAAAGAAAACGAGGGACTTTATATTTTCCCACCACAAAAGCTGGTGGTTGAGGTGATAATGTGGTGGAAACTTCGGAAGATAAGAATAATAAGTATGAAGGCTTATGAAATCCTATGCCCACAGCGTGGAAGGGAAGCCATTAGACGAATGGCACTCTCTTGAGGAGCATCTGAAGGGGACTGCTGAACTGTCAGCCAAATTTGCCGATGAATTCGGCTCAGGCGACTGGGCGTATCTGGCGGGATTGTGGCATAATTTGGGGAAGTAATATTTTTTATGCATACATGGTAATTTATCTTGACGCTTGTTACCTTACAAGATACAATAATTGACAACTTGTATGGTAACAGGAGATTACAGATGAAGGTCATAAAGGGTGTTCTGGGGGAAGAGCTTGAAAATTCACTCAGGCAGGAGGCAGCC
>JACROP010000158.1 GCA_016214385.1 Nitrospirota bacterium | reverse complement strand
CTACCGTGATCTTTTGCGACCGGTTTATCGACAAGAGGTCGCGTACGCATGATCAGATGGTGCAGGCGGCGCGGAGCGGGGTGCAGAACATTGCCGAGGGAAGTATGGCGTCTGCAACCTCGAAAAAGATGGAGCTCAAGCTGACCGGGGTGGCCCGGGCGAGTCTGGAAGAATTGTTGCTGGACTTTCAGGCATTCCTCCGACAGAAGGGCTTGCGTGTTTGGGCTAAGGATTCACCAGAGGCGCTTGCGATCAGGGAAAAGTATCAGTCTGACATGTCTGACAGGTCCGACGGGTCTGACCCCTATTCTCTGAAGACAGTTTCGCCTGAAGTTGCGGCGAACACTCTTATTTGCCTGATAAACCAAGCCAGTTATCTTTTGAGGCGGCAGCTTCAGAGGCTTGAACAGCAATTCCTGACTGAGGGCGGGTTCACTGAAAGACTTTATCAGGCGCGCTCGCAAGTGCGCAATAGGAGGAAGAAAACTTGAGTTACACCGAGGATGATTTAATCCAGCTTTCATCCTTACAGCACTTTATGTTCTGCGAAAGGCAGTGCGCCTTAATTCACATTGAGCAGCTCTGGAGCGAGAACTTGTTTACCGCCGAAGGCAGGATTATGCACGACAAAGTTGATACTGCAAACAGGGAAGTGCGGGGTAAGGTTCGTATTGATTACGGTGTGCCGATGCGTTCACTCAGGCTCGGCTTAATCGGCAAGGCGGATGTGGTGGAGTTTCACAAAAAAGATAATGGGACGTGGATTCCTTTTCCCGTGGAATACAAGCGGGGAAAGCCCAAAATGGATGATTGCGACAAAGTTCAGCTTTGCGCGCAAGCGATCTGTCTTGAGGAGATGCTCAATGTTGAAATCGAAAAGGGTGCGCTTTTTTATGGGCGGACGCATCGCAGGGAAGAAGTTATGTTCGACGCCAAATTGAGGCAGGAGACGGTGGACGCGGCAAAGAAAGTTCATGAGCTGATCGAATCCGGAATTACTCCAAAGGCCGAATATTCAAAGAAGTGCAAGAAATGTTCTCTATTGAATCTGTGTATGCCGAAGGTAAACAGGAAGGCGAGTAACTATCTTGTCAATGCGATGAGGCATGAATGAAAAAGCTTCTTAACACTCTCTTTGTAACGACTCAGGGAGCGTATCTTTCAAAAGAGGGCGAGACTGTTATCGTCAAGGTTGACGGAGAAATATCCATGCGCCTGCCTGTTCACACACTCGGTGGGATTGTCTGCTTTGGGCAGGTATCATGCAGTCCTTACTTGATGGGCTTCTGCGCTGAAAATGGTGTAGCCATCAGTTTTCTCACTGAGAACGGGGGATTTCTCGCAAAGGTCCAGGGGCCTGTATCGGGAAATGTGCTTCTCAGGCGGGAGCAGTACCGCCGCGCAGATGATATGAATTCTTCCGCTGAGATAGCCAAGGCTGTATTGACCGGAAAGATTGCAAACTGCCGAACAGTGCTTCAGAGATTATTGAGAGATCATTCTGAAAAAATTGATACGGATGCGATTTCAGATGCTTCACAGAAGCTTGCAAATGCAATGAGAAGATTGCAATCTGAATCATCTCTCGATATCTTGCGCGGAATAGAAGGAGAATCGGCAGACGCCTATTTTGAGGTCTTTGATCATCTGATTACATCGCAGAAGGATGATTTTACTTTTCACGAGCGGAACCGAAGGCCGCCTCTGGATAATGTAAACTGTCTGCTTTCGTTTATTTATACACTCTTAATGCATGATGTCCGTTCAGCCCTCGAATCTGTTGGGCTTGATCCCGCAGTTGGTTTTTTGCACAGGGATAGGCCGGGGCGCTATAGTCTTGCACTCGACCTGATGGAGGAATTCAGGCCGTATATTGCTGATCGTCTCACTCTTTCATTGATTAATCTATGTCAGGTGCAGGGGAAAGGATTCAAAAAGAAAGAGTCTGGAGCAGTGTGGATGGATGATGATACAAGGAAGACAGTGCTGGTAGCCTATCAGAAACGTAAACAGGAGGAGATAGAACATCCATTTCTAAAAGAGAAGGTTGCAATCGGTCTTTTACCCTATGTACAGGCGTTATTGATGGCGCGCTATCTGCGTGGAGATATTGACAACTATCCTCCGTTTATATGGAAGTGAGGAGTGCTAAAAATTGCCCCCTTTGAAAAAGGGGGCTGATGGGGGATTTTCAGGTAAATCGTTATTGAAAAATCTCCCCTCACCCCTCTTTTACAAAGAGGGGAAAGATAAAAGGTGAATTGAAATGTTTGTGCTAATAAGCTATGACGTTGCCACAGATGATACCGGCCCGCGCCGCTTGCGAAGGGTGGCACGCGCATGTAAGGATTTCGGGCAGAGGGTTCAATATTCTGTATTCGAATGCATTGTTGATCCTGCACAGTGGACAAAGTTAAAAGAGAGATTGATTTCCGAAATTGATCCTGAGAAGGACAGCCTGAGATTTTATTATCTCGGATCAAACTGGAAACATCGGGTCGAGCACGTTGGAGCGAAAGAACCAATTGATCAGGAAGGACCTTTGATCGTTTAAGTTGTCGTTGCGAACCGGGAGCTCACATTGTTTGTTTATGTAATTCGCAGCGATTGAAAGTTGTTTTGGAATAATGAAAGTTTTTATATTGCTCTTTGACAACTGAATTTTTTGGAATTGTGTATTGAAGGGTTCGCAAAAAGCTGTAGGTAAGTAGTTTATTTTTAAATGATTTATAGTTTAACAGTCGCTCCCCGCGCGGGAGCGTGGATTGAAACATGAGGTTAAGGGATGATAAGAAATCCCTGAGGCAGCCAATTAAACATAGGCAAGCAAAACGCTTGACACAAAACAGAGGGTTTGATAGCATTTTCCTAAAACACTCCTAAGGCTCAGTTATTCTGCCAATCAAGGATAAGACGCTACGAAGGGAGGTGAGGGAAGAGGATCATTTTCGTATCATCAATTCTTTCAATCGGATGCCATGGGCATCCTACATAACTTGACGGGGAGGACGAGATGCAAATTCTAAGGCTTTTTATGTTAGTGATGGCTCTGTTCCTGGTTGTTTCGATTGGCGCGGTTTCAGCCGTTGAGGCCTCAGACCAGACAGTAAAATTGTCAGGCACCAGATTCGAGATGGAGGTTCCGGCCGGCTGGGCGCCAGGGTATAAGGACCTGGATGAGAAGCTTCTTATGATTTTCTTCAAAGACGCGAAAAGTGGCGCTACCATAGAAGGTGTATACCTCAGAAAAGTACAGGCATCCTCATTCACACTCGCAGACTTCAAGAAATGGAGGATCGATGCAGAAAACAAGAGGTACGAGGGTAAAGGCCATAAGGTGGTCAAAGAGGGCGCTCTCACAATAGCAGGTGAAAAGGGAAACTACATCATGACCACATGGAAAGATGGCGGAAAGGAGTTTGAAAAGCATACCGCCCAGTATCTAAAGGATGGAAAGCAGTATATGGTCGTTCTTCACGGTGAGAAAGGTAAGGTGGACAAGAAAGTCTTTGACCACGCTGTCAAGACATTTGCCCTCGGGAAGGAATAACAAAGAAACGGGGGCAAACTGCCCCCGTTTTAGACGCACACTTTGACCAAGTCTGAAAGATACCTCCAATAAAACAAGAATTGAAGCAAATTGTGTTTGACATTTTTCTCATATATGATATTATATATGATATTCTATTCTTAATATTAATATAAAACATAGGGGGTGAGTAAAGATGCCAGGGGTTGGATTTTATCTCAATCAAAAATTACTTAATGCTGTTAAATCAAGGGCCAAAAAAGAAAAGGTAACTGTCTCTAAAATAATCAGTGAGGCATTGGAGAGCTATCTCTCTGTTAAAGAAAGGAAGTCGGCTAAGGAGAAGCTGTTTAGGCTTATTATTGAGAAGCATCCTTTAGGTGGAAAAGAAGGATGGGATAAACTCCACAAAGAAAGGACTATGGCGGATGAAAACAGGAATTGATACAGGATTTTTCTTCTCTCTTGAAATAAGAGACCCGATAGCTATGAAGGTATGGGATGAAAGAACAGAGGTCGTTACCTCAGTAGTTGTTATGTATGAGCTTCAGAAAAAATTACTGCAAGGTAGTTTTGAACAATGGGCATCAATGATTGAAGATATCCAGAAGGCAGTTACGATTGTACCCTTAACTGTAGAGGCAGCCCTGAAGGCTGGACATCTTGCCCACGATCTCAAGATTCCGGGTCTTGATGCCCTGATTTTATCTTCTCTGATCAATGCAGGGTGTATTGAGATATATACTACAGATTCTCACTTTGAAGCATATAAGAAGAGAGGAGTAAGGATTATAAACCTGGAAAAGTCGTAATAGAGCAAGGAGGGGTTTAATATGACATCAATAACTATTCTGAAGCGCGGAAACAATGCATGATATAATTTTTGTATGGCAAAATAGAGAGGTCTTATAGTCTTTCAGAAAGCTGAGGTAGAGGATGGGGAAAGAAGTATGGACAAAATAGAAGCCTCTACAAAGGTGCACGAGATAATGAAGGAGTTCCCTGAGCTTACTGATTATCTTCTGGAGCTGGGGCTTTGTGGTTGCGGGTTTGGCGATGAAAACACCCTTACATGGAACGTTGTCAAAGTGGCGGATGAGAAAGGTATGGACTTAAAGGTGCTTCTAAATGAGTTGAACAGGAGAATCAGGATATAAGATATTGGAGTGATGGAGTATTGGAGTATTGGTTTCTAAATTTTTAGAATCTCTGGTTTTTTCCATATCAGCAGTATTGTACCTAAAAGGCAGAGTTTTGCTCCGATTGCGATTGCAATCCCTGTCCCGACGTAATGCGCTAAAGTGCCGACTACAAAGTTTCCGATCGGCGTCATCCCGAGGAAGAAAAGCGTATACGCACTCATTACCCTTCCCCTCAGGTGGTCAGGTGCAACAAGCTGTATCAGGCTGTTTGCTGTTGCAAGATGTGTTAGTGCTCCCCAGCCGGTGAGGACAAGCATTGCTGAGGAAAGCCACATGACCTTTGAAAATGAAAACACAATAAGGGCCAGGGAAAAAATAATTCCCGCAGATACAGAGAGTAGTCCTTTTTTCTGCACATCGCCTCTCAGGGCAAGGCCCATGGCTCCGATAAAAGCGCCTGCGCCTGCTGAACTCATCAAAAGACCGAGGCCTGTTGGCCCTACCTGGAGGATATCGCGCGCGAAGACAGGCAGAAAAGTGATATATGGAAACCCGAAGAAGCTTATTATTGCAACAAAGATAATAAGGACATATATCCTTGATTCGCCAGAAATATACCTCAGGCCCTCAACCATTTCTTCTTTTATTTTTGAAGTCTTTTCTTTCAGCCCTGAGCTTGTCGAAGGGTCAAACCGCATCTTTCCAAGGGCAATGATGACTGCGAGGAAGCTCAAAGCATTTATATAGAAGCATGCCTCAAGGCTCAAATAGCCGATGGCAAGCCCTGCTATTGCTGGCCCTATTATCCTTGCGCCATTGAAGGCAGCAGAATTCAATGCTATTGCATTGAGGAGGCTTTCCCTTCCGACCATCTCAATGATAAAAGACTGTCTTGTCGGGACGTCAAAGGCATGGACTGTGCCGAGAATGGCTGTAAGGATTAACACATGCCATACATTGACAATCCCGGTGGATGTGAGTATTGCGAGAGTCAGGGCCAGGAACATGGATGATATCTGCGTTGTAATTAATATATCCCTTTTTGGAAATCTGTCAGCAGCAATGCCGCCAAATAGTGTGAACAGGAGTATTGGCAGTGAACCGGCAGTTCCAACAAGGCCGAGATAGAAGGGGGAATCTGTGAGCTTGAGCACAAGCCAGCCCTGGCCTACAGAGTGCATCCACGTGCCTGTGAGGGAGACGATCTGTCCGAACCAGAATATGCGGAAGTTTTTATGCCTGAGGGACAGAAGTGGTTGCTCCATCTTCATATTCGCTGATTTTACATGATACTATGTTGCAAAGGCAAAGGAGTAATAGTATGATTATTTAATCCGTGAATACATGTAAATTAAGCTTATTGCCGAACAATCCCGGAATCGAGTCGTACCGACTTTTTCGCTTTCTTCCTGTTTTTTTACTGGCCATTTGCTTTTTACTCCCCCAGAATTCCCCGGCATCAGAGAGAATCAAGGTCGCTGTGAGTATTTTCCCGCTTGCTGATATGGTCAAACAGGTGGGTGGAGAAAGGGTTGATGTCAGAGTCCTTTTACCTCCTGGCGCAAGTCCACATACATTTGAGCCAACTCCCAGGGACATGAGGGAACTTTCTGGTACAAAGATTTTTGTAAAAATAGGGGCTGGCCTTGAATTCTGGGCAGATAAAATAGTAAAGGCTGTAGCCTCAAAAGAGCTTGTAGTCGTAGAAGGGGCATCAGGTGTAAAATTAATAAAACAGATCGGAGGACATAATGGACATGAAAAACCAGGACATGCAGAAGATATTCGACAAGCTCAATCAGGAGACCCTCATATATGGCTTGACCCGGTTATTGCTGCTGACATAGTTCTAAAAATAGAGAAGGCCATTATCAGAGTTGATCCCCGGAATGCGGAATTTTATCAAAGAAACTCTAAGTTATATAGAGAGAAACTCCTGCAGCTTGACAGAGAAATATCAGCGAGGGTGAACAATTTCAGGATAAAAGAGTTTGTTACATTTCATTCAGCCTGGGGCTACTTTGCAAGACGTTATGGCCTCAGGGTTGCCGGAGTTATAGTTGAAACCCCTGGAAAAGAACCCGGGCCAAAACACATAGCAAAAATTATAAAAGAAGTTAAAAAAACAGGCTCTAATGTTATATTCGCTGAGCCACAGTTCAGCCCTAAAATAGCAGAGTCAATAGCGAGGGAGTCAGGGGCAAAGGTACTTTTTCTTGATCCCATTGGAGGCGCTGGACTCAAGGGGAGGGAGACATATATAGCCCTTATGAGATACAATCTATCTATAATGGAAGAGGCAATGAAATGATAAACACAGATAAAAATGGGCAAGACAGATACAAAAGCAATAGGGATAAATAATCTCGGTGTGCGGCTTGGAGGAAGAGAAGTCCTTAAAGGCATTAATCTCAGCCTTGATGCTGGATTGTTTCTCGGTATAGTTGGCCCGAATGGCGGTGGAAAGACAACCCTGCTGAAAGTAATCCTTGCACTGATAAAGCCTGACAGCGGTTCAATTGCGGTTTTTGGCAGGACGCCAGATGAAATTATAAAAAGAGACAGCATTTTCGGCTATCTCCCGCAGGGCCTTAAGATTGATAGCAACTTCCCTGCGAGGGCTATAGATGTTGTGCTTATGGGCAGGTATAAGAGAATAGGGATGTTTCGCTGGCCCGGCTCAGACGACAGGGAGAGGGCAATGACACTCCTGAGGATAATGGGGATGGAGGCCCATGCTGGTACACCTTATGGAAGGCTCTCTGGAGGCGAGCAGCAGCGTATTTCCATAGCAAGGGCACTCTCAGGAGAGCCTAAAATTCTGATCCTCGATGAGCCGAGCACAGGCATAGACGTTGTGGGTCAGGAAGACTTCTATCACCTGCTCAAGGGCCTTCAGAAAAAACTCGGCCTTACAATAATCATGGTGTCTCATGATATAGGAGCGGTTACAGCTTATGTTGATGAGATAGCGTGTCTGAATCATACGCTTCACTATCATGGCAGCCCGCTCGGAGCCCTGAATGAGGAAATCCTTGCAGGGCTCTATGGAAAAAATATAGACCTCCTTATGCACACTGATGTGTGCGATAAGTGTGCCAGGCTCAGGGGTATCCGTGATGAAGGTGACTCACAGTGATAGCTGAACTTTTATCATACTCATTTATGCAGAAGGCCATGGTTGCCGGTATCCTCGTAAGTTTGCTGTGCGGTGTTATCTCAGTCTTTGTCGTTTTGAAAAAAGTATCATTTATGGGTGCTGGCATTTCGCATGCGGCCTTTGGAGGAATTGCCCTGGGGGTATTTGCAGATGTCAATCCCCTTATAATGGCAGCGATTTACACTATAACTGTAGCGTGGGCAATAGAGATGTTGAGCAGAAAGGGGAAATTACCTGAGGAGACATTAATCGGAATATTTTTTGCAACCTCAATGGCCCTCGGTATCTTACTGATCGGACTTTCTAAAAAATATAACGTTGACCTGTTTGGTTATCTTTTCGGCAATATTCTTGCAATCTCCAGGGAAGAACTTATCATAATGGCTGTAATGACTGTTGTTGTCCTTTTTCAATTGGTTGCAATCTTGAAAGAGCTGCTCTTCATAACCTTCAATGAGGAGCTGGCTAAGGTGAGCGGCATATCTACTAATTTTGTCAACTCCGTCTTTATGCTTTCAATGGCAGTAACTATTGTAGTTTCCATGAAAGTAGTCGGTATCATCCTTGTCTCAGCCCTCCTTGTAATTCCCGGAGCAACAGCTCACCTTTTGACAAGGAATTTTTATGCGATGCTTTTGATCTCAGTGACTGTTGGCGTTGTGTCCACATTTTTAGGGCTTTTCATCTCCTATGCCTTTGACCTCGCGCCAGGCGGTGCAATTGTTATTGTTGCAGCATGCATTTTTGCGGTGGCTTTCCTATTGCGGAGGGGTTAACGCAGTCTTTTTAGATGGAGGATATGTGAGATACGTAATTATAGGTAACGGTGTTGCCGGGACAACTGCAGCAGCAAACATCCGCAAGGTTGATAAAGAGGGCGAGATAAGCATTCTCACCGATGAGCAATACCCATTCTACAGCAGGATAAGGCTGATGGACTACCTTGCAGGAGAAGTCGATGAAAATGGTCTGATAATCCATTCGCAGAGCTGGTATGACAGCAATGGTATAAGTCTTTTTCTCAAGACTCCTGTACAGGAGGTCGATAGGAATAATAAAGAGGTTGTTACAGCAGCAGGTCGGTACGAGTCACAACCGAGGCAGAGGCTTAAATATGAAAAACTCCTTATTGCTACAGGAGGTGTATCTTTTGTCCCTCTGATCCCTGGCGCTGATAAAAAGGGGGTCTTTACACTCAGAACCCTGAAGGATGCAATAGAGATAAGCAATTATGCAAAGAGTGCAGAAAAGGTTCTCCTCATAGGAGGAGGCGTCCTTGGCCTTGAGGCTGGCAATAGCCTGAGAAAGACAGGGCATCCTGTGGCAGTGGTTGAGTTTTCCTCAAGGCTTCTTCCAAGGCAGATGGATTACGAAGGAGCAGAGATGCTCAAGACCCAGATGGAGGAGATGGGATTTACTTTTTATCTCGGAGCAAAATCAAAAGAAATTCTCGGAAGCGATAAAGCTGAAGGACTTCTCCTTGAGGATGGGAGAAAAATAGATTGTGATTTAATAATCATCTCTGCAGGTGTAAGGCCCAATGCAGGACTTGTCGAGAGGCTCGGAATCAAGCTCGGCAAGGGTTTGCCTGTGAATGACAGGCTTGAAACAGAGATTTCTGATATATACGCTGCTGGAGATATAATCGAGCACAGAGGTATGTTTTACGGTATATGGCCTGCATCAGAAAAGCAGGGGGAAATTGCAGGGATAAATATGGCTGGTGGAAATGCCCGATATAATGGCACTGTCTCATCAAATGTTCTGAAAATAGCTAACATTGACCTTGTTGCTGCTGGAGATATTGATGCTGAAGGCAAATGTGAGTGTATCATACAAAAAGACAGGGACAGGCATGTTTACAGGAAACTGGTTATTAAAGAGGATGTCATTGCCGGCTGTATTCTTTATGGGAGCACCGCTGACAGGAGAAAGGTGCTCAAGGCCATAGATGAAAAGCGGAATATAAGTGCCATTAAAAAAGAACTGGAGAGGTGGAATTTAGATGTGCTCTAAGAAAATTGAAAATTTCTCAAAGGCTGGTGTATGTTAGATTTATGAGGTTGAAGATAAGGCAGAAGCTCCTTATGGTCTTCCTGGGAATAGCAATTGTTTCCACCACAACTATTTTTATTCTTAATTATACAGTCAGCAGCCGCGCCCTTACCAATAAGGTGAAGGAGGAATTGATGGAATCAGTCAGCCGCTCATCAAAAGAGGTGGACAACTTCTTGAGAGACCAGGAGGGCGAGGTTCTATCATTGGCTCAACTGCCGATACTAAAAGCCCTCCTTTATTCTCTGAGGTCTGAAAACTATGATGATTTTGACAGAAAACGGGAGATATTAGAGAGGTTTTTCCTGAGATACCAGGAGCACAAGGGGGCTATTCAGGCAATAAGGGTGGTTGATACAAAAGGGCAGGTGCTCGTCAAGATAAAAGAATTAAAGATTATAGAGAAAAATAAGCCACACCCCTACATACCCATCACTACAGTTGGTTCCCTCTATGAAAAGGAATTTTTCGATAAGCTGATGACTTTGAAGAAAGGGCAGGTGTGGATGTCAAACTTCGAGCTCGGTGTTGATAATAATCAGTTCTGCCCTCCGATGATACGTCTTTCTACTCCAATCTTTTACAGAGATGGCAAAAGGGCCGGATTTATTGTTATTAACATCTGGGGCAAGAGGATTGGAGAGATAATAAATAATACAATAACAAAGGATAATGGCTATTCCTTTATATTTGAAAAGAACCTTCATGAACCGCACCGGCATGGAATATATCTCTCACATCCTGATGCCGGCCTGTGTTTTTTAAATCAGACAAATAAAGGCAGGCTCTTTTTCGAAGATTACCCTGATGGGGCAGAATTGATTACCCGGGATGGGGGTGTGATTCAGGCCCCATCTTCAGGAAACCTCATGGCATATGTCTATTACTCTCCTTACAAATCACAGCAGAGGGGCTGGTATATTGTCACCATGGCATATGGCGACAGGGTTCTTGGCCCTGTTTTAAAACAAAGACAGGTTATGGTAACAGTGAGTCTTGTAACCTTTATAATGGTAGGTATTGCAGCGGTTTTGCTTTCAAGGGCGATGACAAGGCCAATAAGTCTTTTAGCGAGAGGTGTAAAAGAGGTAGGTGAGGGAAACCTCGACCACAGAATTGCTGTATCATCGGGAGACGAGATAGGAGAACTGGCAAAGAGTTTTAACTCGATGAGCACAGCCCTCAAAGAGAACATTGAGAAAAGGATGGAGGCAGATGCAAGGGCATGTCAGGCAGAGAAACTCGCCTCTATCGGTGAGTTAGCCGCAGGAGTCGCCCATGAGATAAATAATCCCTTAGGCAACATAATCTCAATATCCAGGCTGCTGGAGCAGGACATTAATAATGGCAACAATAACGCAGAGGCAATAAAGGCAGACATAGATACAATAATTAAAGAAGGTATGAAATGTGAAAGAATAATAAGCGGGCTACTTAATTTTTCGAGGGAGGTCCCACTGCATAAGAGTATGGAAGATATTAACTGTCTTATTGATGAGGTGATTCATGGCCTGAAATATAAGATTGAAAATAAGAAACTGACAGTCTACAGAGATTATGAAAAAATGCTGCCGATGATTTATGTGGATAAGGCACAGATGCAACAGGTTTTTTCGAATATCATTCTTAATTCTATACACGCAACAGAAACGGGGGGAAGTATAAAAGTTATAACCAGGCCATACGACAATAGGGTTGAAGTGGAAATCTCAGACACAGGTGTTGGAATATCAAAGGAAAACATAAAGCGGGTCTTTGACCCATTTTTTACCACAAAGGATGTTGGTGAAGGCACAGGGCTTGGGCTGGCAGTCAGTTATGGGATTGTGCAAAAACACATGGGAAGCATAAACATAGAAAGTGAATTAGGCGAGGGGACAAGGTGCATCATTACACTTCCCTGTGATGGAGGCAGTCATGTATGAGAATCTGAGGGTGCTGGCTGTGGATGACGACCCTGTCACATGCTCGATCCTCGAGAGGATACTCAATAAATGCGACTGCAAACATGAAATCATACAAAGCAGCTCAGAGGCACTCAAGAGGATCGAAAGGGACAAATATGACCTGCTGATAACTGACCTCAAAATGCCTGAATTTGACGGCATGAAAATAATGAAAGAGACCAAAAAGAAATCCCCTGACACCCATGTAATTATGATCACGGGTTTTTCCACGGTTGAAAGTGCAGTAGAGGCCATGAAACTCGGTGCCTATGATTATATAAGAAAACCTATAGACCCTGATGAGCTTTTGCTCATCGTCGAAAGGGCATTAGAAAATAAAATACTCCTTGATGAAAACAGGTTGCTGAAGGAAGAATTGGCCGAGAGATTCAGCTTCGAAAGCATTATAGGCCAGCATCCCAGGATGATGCAGGTTTTTGAAGTCGTTAAGAAGATATCACAGTCGAGGTCAAATGTAATAATCTGCGGTGAGAGTGGCACAGGAAAGGAACTTATAGCAAGGGCCATACATTATAACGGCCCGAGAAGGAAAAACAGGTTTATTGCAGTGAACTGCGGCGCAATACCGGATAATCTGCTTGAGAACGAGCTTTTTGGCCATGAAAAAGGCGCATTCACCGGCGCTTATGAACAGAAAAAGGGGCTTATAGAGGCAGCAGATGGAGGGACGCTATTTCTGGATGAGATTGGAAATATAAGTGAACCGATGCAGGTAAGGCTCCTCAGGGTGATTCAGGAAAAGAATTTCTTCAGGGTAGGTGGCACTGTAGAGGTAAAAGTGGATGTGAGATTCATTTCAGCCACAAATCAGGATATTGAGAGACTCGTTGAAGATGGTAGATTCAGGGAAGACCTGTTTCACAGGCTTAATGTCGTTACTATATCATTGCCTCCGCTCAGGGAGAGAAGGGAAGACATCCCCCTTTTGATTAACCACTTTATAAAAAAATTCAATCACTATTATGGAAAAGAGATAAAAGGGGTTACAGAAGATGTTCTGAAAGTGTTGATGGGATATGAATGGAAAGGGAATATTAGAGAGCTGGAGAATGTGATAGAAAGGGCTATAACCCTTATGGACGGCGATACCATAGAAGTCAGCGACCTTCCAGCCTATATCCTTAAGAGAGGTGATGCTAAAAATATAAGAAGAATACCTACGCTCAAAGAATTAGAGAAAGAACATATCCTCCGGATTTTGAAAGAGACAGATGGAGACAGAAATAGGGCGGCAGAGCTTCTCGGAATAGATAAGACAACACTGTGGAGAAAAATCAGGAGATATAACATTTGACCTAAGGTAAGATTCGCACAAAATTAGGAGCCGTTGGATTCTTCTTCAGTTTCAATTTCGTGAAATTCCATTGCACCCTCTAATTCCCAGCCACAATTGGGACAGACCATCTTTTCTCTACTAATTACTAAATCTCCTTCTTCAACATACCATTTGTCTAAATCCTTACCGCATCTATAACATATATTTCCTCTAACCAATTTCCCCTCTTATTTCCAGCACATAGCTTACCTAAACCCTACACTAAATCATACAAAAATTATTCTGTGGTATTTTAAGGTGATAAAGATGGGAGCACATTGCAGATTGCAATTTATTGATTGCATAATGCACTCCGAGAAATTATCTTTATTGTCAATCCTCTCCGTCGCTGCTTCTAAGATTATTCGATGCATTTTGCATTTATCCCGATATTTATTAAAAGATAAGTCCTTGAAAATCTTACATTCTCAAGATGGCATTACCCTTGCTTATTTTTAAGTGGAGATTTAACCACAGAGGTCACAGAGTTACAATTTTTCTTTACACTTTTCTCTGTGAACTCTGTGTTCTCTGTGGTTAAGTTTTGACAAAACGATTAATTGATTAAGGAGGGGAAATGAGGAAATCGATATTAATATTTTTTGTCCTGACACTGGGTATTATCTCATTACTCATTGTCAGCAGTAAAACCACTGCGCAGCAAAAGCCTCAGGATGTCAATAGCTGTCTTGAGTGCCATAGTAATGCAGCTAAGATGAAAGAGCTGGGTTTTCCGCAATTCACAATGACCCAGGAGGAGGTTGCCAAGCAGACAGGTATGCCTGCCTCATGCACAGACTGTCACCTCGGAAATCCAAAGGACAATACCAGGGAAGGCGCACATAAGGGAATACTCAGGCTCTACTATGTGAAGACGAAGGGATTCGAAGCAGTGACAAGGGATAAACTTAAGAAATTTGCGCCTGAGTCTCTGGAGCCAAGAGGGAAAAATCAAATGATTGACCTTTTGCCAATGGTTGAAAAAGAAGGAAAACAGGTAAAAGACCCAGAGGTAAACACAATTTTATTTCATGACAAAAACCCTGATACCCTCTCTTATGATTACTCTGTTCAGGAAAAGACCTGTGGCATCTGCCACCAAAAGCAGATGGAGGAATTCAAGAAGACCGCCATGGGTCACAATGCAAAGCAGAGCCAGTATAAGATATGGACCGATAAGAAAAGGGGACCCCATAATTGCGGTCTATGGTTTGTGGATAGTCAAGCTGAGATAGCAAAAAACACATCTGTCCCCTACACACAGGAAATGGCTAAGATTAACCAGAAGGCGTGTAACACATGCCATGTGGGCTGCCTTGACTGTCACTACAAACCAGGCAAGAAAGACCCGAACAACCCCAGGATGGGATCTCATACATTCACAAAGGCTCCATCTCCCCAGACTTGCTATGGTGGTGGAAGGGGTTCCATATGCCATGCAGGGCCTGAGGACAGAAGGAGGGGAGCTGGCTACATAGCAGGAGATTATTCAAATCCAAAGGGATTAACCCCTGATGTGCATTATTCAAAGGGGCTCCTCTGCACAGACTGTCATGAGACTGCGGCTAAGAATAAAAAACTCCTGCATGGACAGGTAAAGAGGCAGGCTAAATGTAACAAGTGCCATGAGCCTGCTGTGAAGGCAGTCTCAAAATCTATTCACAAAAAACTCTCATGTGAGGCATGCCATATCCAGGATGTTGGTGGTTATACCGGCACATTCTGGGGACCTGGTAAGGTTGGTGGTGTTGCTACGCCTTTCAAAAAGTATAAAGACTATTATGGTGTAATGAAAGAGCCCATTCTTATCAAAGACCAGAAAGGAAGATGGATACCTGTAAAGCCCTATGCAATGGCTGCAATGAACCAGAAATCTGCAGGGGGACTTAAACTCGGGCTTGCATGGAGATACCCTTTAAATCTCCCTGACCTTGAAAGGACAGATGATGCCTATGCATTTGTTGGGCTACTGAAAGGGATGCCTGAAAATGACAATGTCCTTGCGTGGATACAGATGGACAAGATGTCTCACAAATATGGCAAATCAAGGAAGTGCGAAAGCTGCCACACAAAGGGTGGAGAGCAAAGACAAGAGGTTTCGTGGAAATTTTCAGACCAGGGTGCAGAACCCTTTGACGGAAAACATACTGTAGTAGCCAATAAAAAGGGTTTATTCATAAAGGATATGCAGGCTACAACAGAGATAAAGGTCAAAGAAGGCTGGAAGACCTCAAGCTTTGCGCCGTGGTATTACCTGAAGGATAAGTGGCAGGTTAAAGGTAATTTCTCAATACCACAGGTAAAGAATAAACGCCTCTATTCTAAGGAAGAAAAGAAGTATAAAAGTCTAAAGGAAGGCGAGAAGTATCATTAAAAATTAGCCTTTTTCGCCACAGCGAATCAGCCGTGGCTGATAAGGACAGGACAATGAGTAGATGGGTAGGGTGTGCTAATGCCATCCTACCCGATGCCTTTTGATATATCACTCTCTAAGACCTCAATAAGTGCTTTTACAACATCAGGCTCGAATTGTGTCCCTGAACATTTTATGAGTTCATCCTTAGCTTCCGCAAGAGATTTAGCAGATCTGTAAGGTCTGTCGGTTGTCATGGCATCAAAGGCATCTGCAGCAGCGAGTATCCTTGCGCCTATTGGTATCGCATCCCTCGAGAGACCATCAGGATAGCCTTTTCCATCATACCTCTCATGGTGATGCCTGATATCAGGCATGATGTCTTGAAGCTGTTTGATATGCCTCAATATCTCCTCTCCTTTTGAAGGATGTTTTTTAAACTCATCGTACTCGCTTCCCATTAAAGCACCTGATTTATATAGAAGCTCTCTGTCAGTGCCTATCTTGCCTATATCGTGAAGAAGGGCTGCAAGCTTGAGTCTATCCAATGCACTTTTATTAAGCCCCATCTTAGCCCCTATAGCTATGGATAATGCCATTACCCTGTCAGAATGTCCCCTTGTCCAGCCGGATTTTGCATCAATGGCTTCTGTGAGGGTTGTTATGGTGTTTATAAACAGGTTTTGAAGTTCACTGAAGAGCATGGAATTTTCCATGGCAATAGTTACTTGCTGGGAAAGGGGCAAAAGGATTTCGAGGACTGTTGCGTCATAACTGTTTGGGATATGGCTGCCGAGGTTGAAGGTCCCGATGGCCTTGCCTTTGGAAATCAGCGGCACGATTATATAAGACCGTATCCCCTCAATTTTATCTTCGTAGAATTGCTTCTCAAGGGCGGTATCCTTACGGATAAATGGTTTTTTCTTGTCGATTGCCCAGCCAATGGCACTTCTTTCCTTCGGTCTGATTATTTTTTCAGCGGATGCTGACCCATTATTTTGTAAAACAGCGACCATATGGATTGTGCCTGTTTTTTCATCACAGGAGGAAATGCTGATCCTGTCATAAGGGACCAGTTTTTTTACTCCCTGAGCAAAGGTGTAATAGACGTCGTCTATGTTTAGCTTTGAATTTATGGTCTTACCCAACTCACAAACAATCGATGTCCTTTCAGCCTCTTTTCTTATATCTTCTTCCTTCATTTTCAAGGATTGAATCATGTGTATAAGGGCTTTTTGAAGGTCTCCAACCTCATCTTCTGTAGTTACCCTTATATGTGTAGAATAATCACCCCGGGATATCCTCCTGCTGATTGATGCCAGCTTTTCAATAGGTTTTGCAAAGGTCTTTCCCAGGATAAAAACCACTGCTGCATTTAATGAGATCAGGAGGATACTGATTCCAAAGGCAATATTTTTTGCCCGTTTTTTCCCATCTACGATATCCTTAATTGAGAACCTTACCCATAATGTGCCTACATTATGTTCGTTCACTGAGATTGGAGTAATTACATCTTGATTTTCTTCAGAGGCAGCTTTCTTTATCTTTATCTCTTCGAGAGTTTTGCCGACCATTTTTGCGTCGCTACTGAAGATTACTTTCCCATTACTATCCGTTACAGTCGCGGAGATTACTCCTGGATGGTTTTTAAGAGCAGTTGTTGTTTCTGAAAGTCCTCCCCAGTCTTCCTCCAGGATGAACTTTGCACATGTGTTTACATAGCCGTTTATCAGTGCAGTGTGTTTTGCAGATACTTCTCTTGAGAGACTCTTATGATAGATGGAGAAAGCCTGCCATACCATTATACTGAGGAGAAGGGCATTGGCCAGGGTTATGGTCAGGACCAGCCTGTGCCTTAGAGTGAGACCGAGTCTCTTTTTAAGGGCTGTCATTTAAAACAAATTTTAACACATTTTTATAGGTTGTTGCAAGGAATTTTTAAAGCAAATCTTAAACATTATACAGGGAACATCCTCTCTAAAAAGGAAATACCCTGGTTATTTTGCTGGCTGGGGAGGAGCCGCAGGTTTTTCCTGTACAGGGCCTGAAGGAGATTCTGAAAAGGGTTTTGCTGGAGTTTCCTGAACAGGCTGTTTTTGCAGCACGATAGAGCCTCTTTTGGCAGATAAAACAGCAAGGCTTAAAGAAGTCAACATAAAGACAATGGCTGCAACTGTGGTGAGTTTATTTAAAAAAGTTGCCGCACCCCGACTTCCAAAAAGGGTCTGGCTTGAACCTCCAAAGGCAGCGCCAATCTGCGCTCCCTTGGTGCTCTGTAGCAGTACAATGAATATTAAAAACACACAGACCATCAGGTGAATTACAACTATTAATGTAAACATCTATTTCCTCCTATGATTTTTGAAACTTTATTATTCTTGCAAAGCTCTCTGTCTTAAGGCTTGCGCCACCGACAAGTGCCCCGTCTACTTCTGACTCTGCCATCAGGGAATCAATGTTTTCAGGGGTCACACTTCCACCATAAAGAATCCTGATATTTTTAGCACCTTCTCCATATCGCTCTCCCAGATGGCCCCTTATAAAGGTGTGAGCCTCATTGGCCTGAGACGATGTGGCAGTCTTTCCTGTACCTATGGCCCATACTGGTTCATAGGCAATTGTTATCCCTTCTATGGGTATATCTCTTAGCGAACCTGAGAGTTGTTTATCAAGAACCTCAAAAGTTCTATTTTCCTCCCTTTCTGTAAGGGACTCTCCGATACAGAGGATAATCTCGAGGCCATTTTTTCTTGCTGCCCTGAGCTTTTTATTTACAACCTCATCGGTTTCTGAGAAATATTGCCTCCTTTCAGAGTGGCCGATAATCACATGGCTGCATCCTGTATCACGGAGCATGGCAGGAGAAATCTCTCCTGTAAAGGCACCTTTTTCCTCATAGAAAACATTCTGGCCTGCAAGTTTTATATTGGTTCCCTGTAACAGATTGGCTGCAGTTAGCAGGGAAGTAAAGGGTGGCGCAAGCGCAATATCAACATTTGTAACATCTTTGACCAATGGGAGAAAGGCGCTTATAAAATCCCTCGTTTCTTTTATTGTCTTATTCATTTTCCAGTTTGCTGCTATAAGGGGTCTTCGCATCAGTTAATTTAGTGGAATCCGGCTCCTAAAGTCAAGGAGCAGAGGAGTAACGGGGTTATGTCCTTCCAACAGAATAATAATGAAATCCGAGTTTTCTCATCTTCTCAGGCTCATAGATATTTCTAAGATCAAAGAAGAAGTTGCCTCGCATGAGTTCTTTTATTTTTCTTATGTCCAGGTTTCTAAACTGATTCCACTCTGTGACTATTACAATGGCGTCAGCTCCTTTTGATGCATCATAAGAATCCCTGCAATACTTTATTTTAGGGAAGAGCTCTCTGGCATCCTCCATTGCAACTGGGTCATAGGCTTTTGTCTTTGCACCCTCTTTAAGCAGGTTGTCAATAATGTAAAGGGACGGGGCCTCCCTGATATCATTGGTATTTGGCTTAAAGGAAAGGCCCAGTACAGCGATTGTTTTTCCCTTTAATACGCCCATGGCATTTTTTATTTTTTCTACTGCCCGATGTTTCTGGTTTTCATTGGCTTTTATGGCTGCCTTTACTACTTCAAGGGCAGTTTTGTTTTCCCCTGCTAACTGCAGGAGGGCACGTGTATCTTTTGGAAAACATGAACCGCCGTAGCCAGGCCCTGGATGGAGAAATTTTGGGCCTATCCTGTGGTCAAGACCCATTGCCTTCGCAACCACATGGACATCGGCCCCGACATCTTCGCACAGGTTTGCAATCTCGTTGATAAAGGATATCTTTGTTGCTAAAAAGGCATTGGAGGCATATTTTATAAGCTCTGCTGATTTTACGGTTGTGGTGATAAATGGTGTCTCGATTAAATAAAGTGGCCTGTAAAGGTCTTTCAGGATAGCAATGGCCTGCGGACTGGAGGCTCCTATAACGACTCTGTTGGGCCTCATGAAGTCCTCTATGCCTGAGCCTTCTCTTAAGAACTCAGGGTTTGAGACAACGTCAAAATCTACCTTTTCTTTAAGATTTCTGGAGATAAGCGCTTTTATTTTTTCTCCGGTGCCAACCGGCACAGTGCTTTTAGTCACAATCACCTTGTAGCTCTTCATGTGTTTTGCTATTTCTTTTGAAACATCTTCTATGTATCCAAGGTCTGCCGAGCCATCTCCCCTTGGAGGAGTACCAACTGCTATAAAGATTGCCAGGGAGGAATCCACTGCATCAGCAATGTTTGTTGTGAAGCGGATGCGTCCTGCCTTGAGATTTCTCTGAAGCGTTTCTTCAAGCCCTGGCTCATAAAAGGGCACAATGCCTTTCTTCAGGCTTTTTATCTTTTTTTCGTCTTTGTCCGCACAGGTAACATTAACGCCGAATTCTGCAAAGCAGACGCCTGTAATAAGTCCAACATAACCTGTACCTATAACGCCTATATGCATTTTATCCCCCTGAATTAAGACAGATTCTAAATCCTAATATCTACCCTTTGTTTTTTGCATCTCCCACAGTTTAATATACTTGCTGAAGGTATAAACAGAATAAAGCACGGCAAGGATAAGGCCATATAGACCATCTAAAAACCCCAGTCTAAGGAGATACATCTTAAAAAACGTAAAAAGAGGCCTTAGTGTCAGGTCAAAAATGCCTGCACCCCTGTCTTTTTTAAAAAGCTCTCTTGCAGCCAATGTAGAGTAAGTGTTCATTCTTTTAATGTAGTCCTCTATATCTCTGTATGTGTAATGTTCTACCGGGTTGTTGAGATAGCCGGTCTCGCCATTTAATTTTACAGACTCATGCACCTCACGGTCTTCGAAAAATCCCTTTTCTTTTCTAAAAAGCCTCAGTGCATAGTCAGGCCACCATCCGCCATGCCGGATCCAGCGGCCAAGGAAAAAATTTTTTCTCGGGATGTAATAGCCATCCACCCTCCCCCTTGCCCCCTCCCCTTGAGGGAGGGGGGTGGGGGAGGGGTAATTTTCATTGTCTTTTGTGTTTCTAATTATGCTAAGAATTTCATCCCTTAAACTCTTTGTTACCCGCTCATCTGCATCGAGCACAAGTACCCATGGGTGACTTGCCAATGAGACAGCCTTATTTTTCTGTTCTGCATAACCCGCCCACTCCTGAGAATAGATTTTGTCTGTGTACAACCTGCAGATACCCAGTGTCTTATCAGTGCTGAAAGAATCTACTATGACAATCTCATCAGCCCATTTTACGCTTTCAAGGGCGTCTTTTATATTGACCTCTTCATTATGGGTAATTATGGCTACTGAGAGCATGACGGCTTAAAACTCCCCTCCTGTGAGTGTTGCAGTAATGCTTCCCAGTTTAATCTTTGTCTTCATCATAACCGGGACCTTCTTTAAATCATCTGTTAGCCAGATAAGGATTTCACCTTTGCTCATGAAAAGGCCTTCGGATTTAATGATAGGTTTTACAACTATAGTGTCAAATTCGCCGGCTGGCGTCTTTATTTTTTCTTTTCTTAAGACCTGGACCTCGACACTCCAGAGCTTTTTACTGTCAAAGATATTATCTATGTATTCGGTGCGGCCTACCCTGAGGTCTCTTTTCCTCAGCTCATAAAGGCCAGAAAGTGGGTCAAATGCCTGTTTTTGCAAATCAAATTCAATCTGCTCATTCTTAATATAATCGTTATAAAGGGCTTTGTGAGATTCTGTGTAGAATTGAACCTCTTTATCCCTCCTGTGCCGGCCCTCTCTTATCTTTATCCTGTAGTTCTTAGGGTATCCATCTGGTCTGATGGCGCTCCGGGCAAAGTCCTCAACAGTATAAAAGACAGATACCCATTCGTCAGAATTGGCCCGTGATGTAATATTGATGCCTTCTGCAGTATCTTCGACCTGCATGGTGGCAGTGCCAGCTTTTACGCCAATCCAGTAAAGGGAATAGGTTAATCTCTCGGGTATTGATGGGTCGGCCTTAAGATTGATAGGAAGAAATAGGATGCAGAGCATAGAGCACAGAATACAGAATACAGGAAACAGAAGTCTGTTCTCTGACCTCTGACCTCTGACCCCTGACCCCTGACCCCTGACTGTTTTCACAGGTATTTCCTCAATTCTTCAAAGACTGTTTTTACAGGTATGGCGCTCATGCATATTGGTTCCTTGCATGTTTTTTTAAAACAGGGGCTGCAGTTTAAAGAAGACCGCAATACTGTTAGACCATAAGCTCCGGGACGATTCCATCCGTACGGCCCTGTCTTTTCAGGGTCTGTAGGGCCAAAGAGCGCTACAACAGGTATGTTGAGTGCTGCAGCGATGTGCATAGGGCCTGAGTCGTTGCTGACCACAGCCTTTGCACCTGCTATCAGGGCGATGAGCTCTTTCAGGTTTGTCCTGCCAGACAGATCGATGCCGTTGCCCTTAGAGGAATCCACAACTTTTTGTGCAATCTCCTTATCCGCGTTTCCGCCTGTGATGACAGATGGGATTGGGAGACCTGCTATAAGGGCGCCAAAATATTCTGCAGGCCATCTCTTTGTCTGCCATCTTGCAGATGGCACGATTACAACATACTCTTTTTCTTTAAGTCTACCCCCCGAATAAGTCGAGGTCTCCGAGAGGAGTTTTTTTACACTTTCTTTTGCAGTCCTATCTATGTATAGGGGAAACTCGACCTTTTCTGTATTCTGTATTCTGTGTTCTTTCAGTATGGCCTTTGCAATTTCCAGATACTTATCCACAGCGTGAAGACTTCCATTTACAGAGATTCTTTTATTATAGAAAAGACGGCTGCCCTCCCTGGCCTCTTCAAAACCTATTTTTACAGGCGCTGAGGCAAAAAAGCTTATAATGCCGCTGCGTAAAAGGCCCTGCAAATCTATGACTAAATCAAATGACTTTGCCCTGAGTTCCTTTATCACTGCAAACATTTCCCCTACAGTCTTTGAGATATCTTTAAATTGTCCCCATTCATCTTTATTAAAGATAATGAGGTTGTTGATGAGGGGATGGCCTTCCAGGATTCCTTTGAGTTTTTTGCTCACCACCCACTCGATGCAGGCCTCAGGGAAGGAATCTCTTATGGCCTTCAGAAAAGGCAGAGAATGGATAATGTCGCCGAGAGAACTTGGCTTTATTATCAGTATCCTCTCTGGAGGACTGGTCTTCATTGTTTTTCCTGCCGTAATATCCAATTTACTGCTCCCTCCAGGTCATCTGCCACATAAGAAGCTACATCTTTTCCTTGAGCTACTTCTACATCAGTTCCTGTCATTACAAAGATGCCCTTTGCCCCGACTCTTTTTGCAACAAGCATGTCTGACAATTTATCTCCTATTATATAGGAATTTTTAAGGTTTATTCCATGTTCAAGCCTTGCTTTTTGGAGGAGCCCTGGTTCTGGTTTTCTGCACGTGCATGAATCATCAGGATGGTGGGGACAATAATAGAACGCATCTATATCGAGTTCTTTTTGAATATAACTATTGCTCTCTTTAACAAATTCTTCACTGACAATTCCCCTGGCGATGCCTGATTGATTGGTTACACCTATGAGTTTAAAGCCGGCTGTTTTGAGTCTTGCGAGGGCTTGTTTTGCACCGTGAAAAATTTTTAATTTGCTGAAGTCGTTTAGATAATTTGCATCCTCTATAAGGGTGCCATCCCTGTCTAAGAGTACTGCTTTATTTTTTGGCAAGATATCCTGAACTGCATCAAAGACATCCTCGACTGTGATAGCATCCATACACTTAAGAGACCCTTCCGGGCATTCTCTCTTCAGGCACGGGCTGCATTGTATATTTTTCTTTATGACCCTGTGTCCATCACCGAGGGGGCCTGTGATGTACGGGTCTGTTGAGCCGAATATAGCCACTATTGGTACACCGAGTGCAGAGGCTATGTGCATTGGGCCTGAGTCATTGGTAACAAAGGCATCGCACTCATTAATTAATGTGATAAGCTCCCTCAAATCTGTTTTACCAGCCATCATCAATATGCGTGATGCGTAATGCGTGATGAGTTCGTTAACAATTTCATCTGCAATTTTGACCTCTGATTGGCCTCCAAATATCACTACTTTTCCATCGAGTTCATTAATTATCCTCTGTGCAAGCCCTGCAAACCTTTCTGACATCCATCTCTTTGCAGAGCCATAGGTTGCGCCTGGATTGATGCCTATTATGGGTGATGGGTAATGGGCTAAAAGAGACCTCGCCTGCTGGACTTCTTCATCTCTAAGATATATGTAAGGTCGTTGCCCCGACGGTTCGGGGTAACTGAGCTGTGCTTCCCTGGTCGCACCGACTTTTGCCTCGATGCCCATTGCCTCGATGAGATTCAGGTAGTAATAGACCTGATGTTTCTTTAGAATCTCTTTTGTTACAGGTATTGCCTTTGTAAGGAGAAATCCCCTTCCGTCCCTTTCGTATCCTATCCTCTCTGGAATTCTTGAAAGCCATGCAATAATGGCCGCATCAAATGCATTCTGTAACAGGATGGCTGTATCAAAATTTTTTTCTCTCAATATCTTTGCGAGTTTTAATTTCCCGGTGATTCCATTAAACCTGTCTTCATAAAGAATAATCTCGTTGATGTGAGGGTTTGACTCAAAGATTGGGGCAACCCATGGCCTTACGAGGAGGCTTATGTGAGCCTGAGGAAAGGCTTTTCTCAGCGCCCTTATGGTCGGAGTTGTGAGGACTGCGTCTCCTATCCAGTTGACCCCGCGGATTAAAATTTTCTTATTCTTAATATTTTCTGCCATGGCTTAATTTCCACCGCCTGTGAATCCAGAGCCATTCTGATGGGTGTTCCCTTATGTATTCTTCTATGTATTTTGAAAAGACTTCTGTGTTATAAAGGACATCGTCCTCCAGATTGCCTGTATTCTTTACGGCGATTTCTTCGCCGAACCAGACCCTGTGTTTCCCATCCCCTGTATAGTTGATAAACGCCGGTATCACTGATGAACCTGTCTTTATTGAAAAGAGTGCCGGCATTTTTGTGGTATAGACCTTTTCACCAAAAAACTCTGTTATGACAGCCTCGTTTTCTGCAACGCTCTGATCCATGAGGATTCCAACATCCTCGCCCTTTTTGAGGGCCATTAAGATTTCTTTAAGGGCTCCCCTCTTGTAAATTACCTTATTCCCGAATCTCATCCGCAGTTTCTCTATAAATCTGTTCAGGTATGGATTATCAAGTGGCCTTACAACAACAGATGAAGGGGAACCCCTCCATGCCTGTGCAAAAGCCAATAGCTCCCAGTTCCCGCAATGTCCTGTAATAAAGATAAGCCCGCGACCTTTTGCCTTTGCCTTATCATAATTTTCTATACCCTCGAATTCTATATTCCTTGCTATGGGGTATCTCCTGCAAAAAAGCATTGAAAGCTCTGCAAATGAGCGCCCCAGATTTTTAAAGTGCCTTATGACAATATCGTGTGGCGTGGAAGGGATATTTAACCCTCCCTTTTTTGCTATTTCAATATTTTTAAGGGCTATTTTTTTTCTGCTGCTCCACGTATAAAAAAGGCATGAACCAAGAAACTCGCCAATTTTAATGGAGAGATTTTTTGGAAGAATACCTAAAAACAGCACGAGGGCAAGGAACAAAAAGGCTTCGATGAGCCATAAAAACGTCTTCATTATTTGTTGGTTTTTTCTTTTTCCTCTTCTTTCTTTTCCTTTAAAACCTCAGATAGTTCTTTCAATCTTTTATCAACAATGTAATTCAATGTTCCTTCTGGATATGTCCCATCAGGCTGGAGCTCACCTGCTGGCATCCCTGTGAGGATTTCAATGCCGTCCTCTATATTATCAATTGAATAAATATTGAATTTGCCGTTTTGCACAGCCTCTAAAACCTCACCTTTTAGCATCAGGTTTTTTAAGTTCCCTTTTGGTATTATTACGCCCTGCTCTCCGCTGAGGCCATCGAGTTTGCAGACCTCGAAGAACCCTTCTATTTTTTCGTTGACTCCTCCGATAGACTGAACCTCACCGAGCTGATTCATGGAGCCTGTTACAGCAATGGACTGTTTGAGGGCAGCGCCAGATATACTGCTCAAAAGTGCATAGACTTCGGCGCATGTAGCACTGTCTCCCTCTACCTCATCATAAAGCTGTTCAAAGGTCAGGGAAGCGGATAGGGTTAATGGGTGTTTTGTAGCATATTTTCCGCCAAGATAGGCTATCAAAATCATTATGGCTTTTTCGTGGATTTTACCGCTTAATTTTGTTTCCCTTTCAATGTTTACTATTCCGGCCTTTCCAGCATAAGTCTTTGCCGTAATCCTCGATGGCTTGCCAAAGCTGTAATCTCCCGTATCCAACACAGCAAGTCCATTTACCTGTCCAGTCACAGAGCCACTGGTATTTACGAGGAGGGTGCCTTCTTTGATAGCCTCCCTTATCTTCTCTTCTATCTTATTGCTCCGATAAATCTTTTCCTGCAGTGCCTTCTCAACATGTTCGGCTTTTACAATGTTGCTCTTGTCTTTCTTTGCCCAGAAGTTTGCTTCTCTTAAAAGATCAGCGACACTGCTGAATTTTGCTGAGAGTTTTCCCTGGTGTTCTGCGAGCCTTGAGCCATACTCCACTATTTTCGCCACACCGCTACGGTCAAATGGCAGTAAGTTTTCCTCTATACACCTTGCGCGCACAAAAGCTGCATATTTAAATATATTTTCTTTGTCCCTCTCCATGCGGTTGTCAAAATCAGCCTTTACCTTAAATAACTCCCTGTATTCCTCATCGAGGTTATAGAGCAGGTAATAAAGCCACGGATTACCAACAAGTACTACTTTTACATTCAGTGGTATGGCCTCAGGCCTCAGGGTCACGGTAGAGACTAAACGGTACTGCTCCCACACATCCTCGATTTTTATTGCCCTTTCTTTGATGGCCCTTTTAAGTGCATCATAAGCAAAGAGATTCTTAAGCAGGTCGAGGGCGTTGATTACGAGATAGCCGCCATTTGCCTTGTGAAGGGAGCCGGCCTTTATCATTGTAAAATCTGTTATTGCTATTCCATACTGCACCTTGTGTTCGACCCTTCCAAACAGGTTGTAATAGGCCGGGTTGCTTTCGATTACAACAGGTGCTCCCTTGGAATCACTGTTGTTTACAAGTACATTTACATCATACCGCACGAATGAAACCTCTGCCTTTAAGGGCTTTAAAAACGGCAGGGCTGGTGCCTGTTCTTCCTGGGTTTTAAAGTCTTCAAGGTGTTCAAGGATATCCTCCTTTACATCCTCGAGGTAGCTCAGGATTTCGGAATTTAGCCGGTATTTACTTTTAAGTTCGTCTATCCAGTGCCCAACAGCCGAGAGTGCTGCCTGCCTTTCCAGCGAGTTTATTCTCTGTTTGGCATCCTTTTCTATTGCTCTTACAAGCCGCACGATGTCGTCAAGTTTATCCTGTAGCTGCTTGCCGATTTCTTCTATTCTCCTTCGGGTCTTTGGTTCAAGGTTTTCATAGTCTTCCTCGCTAAGTGGTTCTCCAATTTTTTTCACAGGGACCATTACAAGGCCGCTGACAGTTTTTCTTATAGAGAAGTCTTTTGATTTTGCTTCTTCTTCCAGGCTTGAAAGCAGGTCTTTTTGCTTTTGCTGAAATTCTTCAAAGATTTTTGTTTTTTGCCTTTCATATTCTTTTGATTCAAAAATCTTCGGTATTTCAACCCGCAGGACTTTTATAAGTTCATCCATATCTTTCTGAAATATCAGTCCCTGCCCTGGCGGGAGGGATAAGGCATCAGGGGCGTCAGGGTTTTTAAAATTGTATACATAACACAGGTCATTGGGTACTGGTTCTGCTTTTGCCATCTCAGAGAGAATGGCCTTTATAGTGGTCATCTTCCCTGTGCCACTTTCACCGAGGATATAGATGTTGAACCCATGGCTGTCCATGCCAAGGCCAAAATCCAGAGACCTCAGTGCCCTTTCCTGGCCAATCGTTCCTTCAAGTGGAGGAATTTCATCAGTTGTGTGAAAGATAAATTCAGAAGGCTCGCAGCAACGGTATAACTCATTTACATTAACTTTTTTTAGCATTTTTACCTCCTCATTTTTGACATTATAGCTTTCAGAAAGTTTATTGACAAGTGTTTTCCCCTGTTAACAAAAACCTGAGATTATGTTATATTAAATTCATGAAAATGAAGAAGCCCCTCGTTATTATTTTTATGTTTATCGGGATTTTTCTGGCTCCGCACTATGTCTTTGCAGGAGGTGCGTATACTTACGATATCCTTCCTGGACAAACACCTTCAGATAAAAAGCCTATAATCGGTGTGACGCTTCCCTATACGATAAAGGATGGTGAAACTCTCCTGGATGTAGCTAAGGATTTAAGGCTGGGGTATAGCGAAGTTGTTAACGCAAACCCTGAAGTAGACCCGTGGATACCACCAGGGGGGGCAGAGATTATTTTGCCGACCGAATATATTCTGCCAGAGGTGATAGGTGAAGGTATTGTTATAAACCTGCCAGAGATGCGTCTTTATTATTTTTTTAAAGCTGGCAGTATCAGGATGGTCAGGATTTTTTCAATAGGTATAGGCAGGGAGGGTTTTGGTACCCCGCCTGGTAATTATAAGATTACTGCAAAGGTAAAAGACCCTGTCTGGCATGTGCCTGAGTCAGCAAGGAAAGAGGACCCAGAAATGCCAAGATTTGTTCCGCCAGGGCCTGAAAACCCGCTTGGGGGTTACTGGTTGCAACTTTCTATTAAGGGCTACGGAATTCATGGAACAAATAAGCCATATGGTGTTGGTAGAAGGGTGAGTCGTGGCTGTATCCGCATGTATCAGGAAGATATAGAATCACTTTTTGACTCTGTAAAAATTGGCACAAAGATTGTAATCCTTAACAGTCCTATAAAGGTTGCTTTAAAAAGCGGGGATGTCTTTCTTGAAGTTCATAAAAATATCAATGGGGATACAAAGGGCCTTTTAAAAGCTGCCATTTCAATAATTAAAAAGAAAGGCCTTCTGCGCCTTGTGGATATTGACCTGCTAAAACAGGTAGTCAAGGATGCAAAAGGCCTTCCTGTTGCCATTACAAAAACCCATTAATTATTTTCTCTGTTTTTGCTCAAATGCCTTTACTGCTTTTGCAGCGGCCTTCTCGGCCCTCTCAGCAGCCTTCTCAGCCCTCTCAATGGCAGATTGATTGAGCTTTTTGGCTTCCTCCGCTGCTTTCTTTGCATCCTCAATGTCCTTGCTAAATCCGTCCATCTTTCCGTCTATGGCTGCAATCCTTTTTTCTATTGATGCAAGCCTGTCATCTAACTTCTTAACCCTGTCAGCAACAGGGTCTATCTGCTCTTTGACATACTCTTTTGTAGCACACCCAGAAGCAATTACAGCAATCAGCATTAGAAGTGCGACAAAAAAGAAAGTGCCCTTTAGAAAATGTGGTTTCCTTATCAATTAAATCACCTCCCCTCTTTTTGATTTTTCTTAAAAGAATGGTAAAGTCGGAATCGACTCGTACCGAGATAGGAGAGAAATAACACATATTATATTGGTATGTCAAGTTTTTGGCAGGTCCATAATCCTTTAGAGATAGAACTGAGAAATGCAGTGTTTCCCCTATCTTTATTTTGGGATTGGCGGGTATGCTTGAAGAGAACAGGATTTTGTAGTATCCTGTGAAATATGGCTCTGTTGAATTATGCGACCAAGGAGATTGTCCTCAAGGTGGTCTATTATGGCCCTGGTCTTTCTGGCAAGACTACGAATCTCCACTATCTTCACTCAGTCTTAAGCCCCAGAACAAAGGGGAAGCTCCTTTCTTTAGCCACAGAGGCTGACAGAACACTGTTTTTTGATTTTCTTCCTGTGGATTTAGGAAAGATAAGGGATTTCAATATAAGGTTCCAGCTTTATACTGTCCCCGGGCAGGTTCGTTATGATGCAACAAGACGTCTTGTGCTCAAAGGAGTGGATGCAATTGTTTTTGTGGCAGACTCTCAGAAAGAAGTAAAAGAACTGAATATCGAAAGTTTTAAGAATATGAGAGACAACCTCAAGGCAAACAATATAGACCCTGAAAATATACCTATTGTTTTTCAATATAACAAAAGGGACGTTAAAGATATCATGGATGTTTCAGAACTTAATAATAACCTTAATAAAATGAATGCGCCATTTTTTGAGGCGGTTGCAATTGAAGGAAAAGGGGTAGAAGAGACTTTCAGGGAAGCCATAAAAAACCTTATTAAACATATGGTTGCAAAATACGGAGTGGACTTAAAACCCTCAAAGGAGACATTTGTGAGTCCTGGCGTCCAGGCGCCACCTGTTACATCGCCTCCTCAGGAACGAGTCGCGGCGATGACATCAGGATTGAAAGAAGCGATTCAGCCAGGGATCGAGCCACAACCACATCCTGATGTATTGAAACCATCTTATCTCGATGAAATTATATCAATTGTAAATGACCTCAAAGATGCAGTGTTGCATCTCGGAATCGAGTCGCAGCGACTTGAAAGCTCCTTTAAAGATAAACATATAGATATAAAAGGCATAAAAGAGGGCCAGGACAAGATACTGTCTTTTTTATCGTCTAAAGAAAAAGTTCAGCCTGAAAAATCTGTCCCCCCTTATGTGGATGAGATTAAATCTGCTATAAAGGACCTTAAGGACAGCGTGCTGCATCTCGGAATCGAGTCGCAACGACTTGAGGGCTTCTTTAATGATATGCATAAGGGGCATGAAAAGGTTATTGAGGCCCTGTACGATATTAAGGAGATCCTTTCAAAGATGAAGACAAAAAAGAAGGGAGTCAGGCTCTTTATAAAGTGATTACAGCTCAGAATCGAGTCGCAACGACATCCTGAGTGTCTTTATAAGGGCCTCGGCCTTTTTGAGTGTCTCTTCGTATTCCCTATCGGGTTCTGAATCTGCAACAATTCCTGCTCCTACCTGCACATAGGCAATGTAATTTTTAATTACAAAGCTCCTGATGATGATATTCAAGTCCGTTTCCCCGGTGAAACTTATGTAGCCGAGAGACCCTGTATATGGCCCCCTTGCCACTGGTTCAAGCTCATCAATAATTTCCATGCATCTCACCTTTGGGACGCCGGTAATTGTTCCGCCCGGGAAAGCGGCCCTTATAGCGTCAAAACAATCTTTTCCTGCTGCAAGATTTCCACGGATATTTGAGACTATGTGAATTACATGGGAATAATCTTCAGTTATCATGAACTCATCCACATATACAGAGCCATAATCTGAAATCCTTCCGAGGTCATTCCTCTCGAGGTCTATGAGCATGATGTGTTCTGCCCGCTCCTTTTCATTTATAAGAAGCTCTGCCCTCATTTTTATATCCCCCTCTGCATCAACACCCCTCGGCCTTGTCCCTGCAATTGGCCGTGTCTCTACAAGGTCTTTTTTAACTCTCAGGAGTCTCTCAGGAGATGAACTTACAATATAATAATCACCCATATTTAAATAGGCTGCAAATGGAGATGGATTTATTTCTCTCAGGAGTGTGTAGATTTGCCATGGAATTACATCCCCCAGATGGGCAGAAACCCTCTGGGAAAGATTGGCCTGAAAGATGTCACCTGCTTTTATATACTCTTTGGCCCTTTTGACCATATCTATGTATTTATCTTTTCCCATTTCATGGCGGACTTCTATATCCTTTGATTTGCCCCGATTTTTCGGGGTGATTATGGATTGTGGATTGGCAATTGCAGACTGGATTGTTTTCTTGAGAAAATTTAATCTCTCACATGCCTCCTCATAATAATTTGCCCAGTCTTTCACCCCCTCCTTTACCCTCCCCCCTCCCCGGCCTCGCTCCGCGAAGCGGGGCGGGCGAGGGGGAGGGATGAGTGGGTGGGATTGTGTTAGGGATGCTCTGATCATGTCTCTTGCCCCAGGACATGATAGTAGCCACAACTTTTTATCTATATGGTCAAAGGCAGCAATAGTGTCGACGAACATAAAATGCGCATCAGGCAGATAAAGGTCATCGAGTGTGCTTTTTGGCAGACGCTCAAGATAATGGACAAAGTCGTAGCTTATAAGGCCAGCGGCTCCTCCATAAAATGGCGGAAGCCCTTCCACAGGTTCTAATTTATAGGCCTCAAATAATTCTTTCAGTTTCCTTAGGGGAGAAAGGGATGATTGATAGTCGGGAGTCGAGAGTCGGGAGTCGGGAGTCTTCTGGTCTTCTGGACTAATAGTTATGACACCATTCTTTACCTCAAAGACCAGGAAAGGGTCAAAACCCATAAAGGAATAGCGAGCTATCTTTTCAGGGCCTTTAATACTTTCAAAGAGAAAACTATATGGCCTGTTGATTGTCTGAAAGGCGTGATGTGGCTGGATAAACGGTATTTCGGTATAAACCGGGTATATCTTTCCTGCCGTTGCACTTTCTATAAATCTGTCTTTGGATGGCAGCATATTCATGCACTGGCCATTTCCTCTACAATGAGTTCGAGTGCCCTGAGGGGGTTGGGTTGTGATAGTATTGCCCTGCCTATTACAAGGTAATCAGCCCCTTCTCTGATGGCATGCTTTGGGGTCATTGTCCTTTTCTGGTCATCCTGCGGTGACCACGATGGCCTTATCCCCGGGGTGACTATGAGAAACCCTCTGCCACAGTGGGCTCTTATCATGGATGTCTCGGTGGGGGAAGCAATTACACCATCAAGCCCTGCCGTGAGTGCAAGGCCGGCGAGGTGTTTTACCTGGGTGTTAATACTCTGCCCGATGCCAAGTTCATTTCTTAAAATTTCCTGGTTTATGCTGGTGAGTATGGTGACACCCAGCAGTCCTGGCCTCTGGATATTTTCTTTGAGGGAAAATTTGACGAGGGTATCAGCACACTGCCTCATCATCTCCATACCGCCCATTGTATGGACAGTAAGCATAAAGACGCCAAGACGGGCAGCAGCAACTGCGGCCTTTGATACAGTATTCGGTATGTCATGATACTTCAGGTCCAGAAATACTTTTTTGCCGCGCAGATGAAGTGCCTCTATTATTCTGGGCCCTGCGGCAGTAAAGAGCTCATTGCCTACTTTGAAAATATCTATGTGCTCTTTAAATTTCTCTATTATTTCTATGGCCTCATCTGTGCCAGCCACATCAAGGGCAAGGATTATACGCTCTCGGTGTTCCATATTCTTATAATTAGGAAGTAAGAAATAGGAAATAGTCCCGCAGTATGCGGGATCACTTTTTACTTCTCACTTCTCATATCTTTGGTAGTGTTATTCCCTTCTGCGCCTGATATTTGCCGAGTTTGTCTGCATAAGAGGTGGTGCAGAGCTCTGCTGCGCCGAGGAATATGAGCTGGGCAATGCCCTCATTAGCATAAATCTTTGCAGGCAGAGGGGTTGTATTTGAAATCTCTATGGTGACATGGCCTTCCCATTCAGGCTCAAGGGGTGTGACGTTAACTACAATACCGCATCTTGCATAAGTGGATTTTCCGAGGCAGATTACTATCGTATCTCTCGGAATTTTAAAGTATTCAACAGAGCGACAAAGTGCAAAAGAATTTGGAGGGATTATGCAAACCTCGCTTTTAAAATCCACAAAGCTGAGCGGGTCAAATTTCTTTGGGTCAACGACTGTACTATTGATGTTAGTGAAGACTTTAAATTCGTCTGAAATCCTCATGTCATAGCCATAAGAGCTTATACCATAAGAGATAACACCCTCTCTTACCTGATTTTCCTCAAAAGGGGTTATCATCCCCCTCAGGGCCATCTCCCTTATCCAGCGGTCATTTTTTACCATAGAAAGACCTCCGTTAATTTTCGAGTAAGACTAACATAAACACTGATGACTTTACAACGCTACCCCAAGGCTGTTCTACCTCAGCTATCGAATGTGTTCCTTTCCTCTGTATTTTCATGCTAAAATGTCACAATTCATCTGCAGCCGCACTGCTGTATCCTGAGGGATGGGTATAAAAATTGGATATAGTCCTTGCTACAAGAAACAGGAAGAAAATCGAAGAGATAAAAAGGATTCTCTGTTTGCCATTGAGAATATTTACGCTCGATGACTTCCCTGAGTGTCCTGAAGTGGAAGAAACAGGAGATACATTCGAGGCTAATGCTGTTAAAAAGGCGACAACTGTTTCAAGATATACAGGCATGCCTGCTATTGCTGATGATTCGGGACTTGAGGTGTACGCGCTGAACAGGGCTCCTGGCGTATTGTCTGCGAGGTATGCGGGTGAAGGTGCGGATGACAGAGAAAACATCGAAAAACTGCAGCATGAGATGCGTTCATTTGGTGATGATAAAAGAGGGGCAAGGTTTGTTTGCTGTATAACTCTGGTATCACCTGACGGCAGCACAAACACATTCTATGGATATGCCGAAGGCAGGGTAGGGAGAGAGCCGAGAGGCTTTAATGGTTTTGGCTATGACCCTGTATTTTATCCCGAAGGCCACAACAGGACATTTGCCGAGATGAGCGATGATGAAAAAGATGCAATCAGCCACAGGGCAATGGCATTAAGAGAGCTTCACAGGTATCTCTTGGGGAAAACAAAATATCAAGAGTCGGTATAGAGTTTAGTCTAAACCTTGAACCCTTACCTAAGCCTTAGACAGCGTATTTTATTATATAGATAAGTAATTTTTATCTTAATATCAAAAATATGAATTTGACTTAAGATATAGTAACGCAATAAAGTTAAAAGGTTTTTTTAAAAAGCGCTTGCCGTAGTTTGATTAATATAGCACGCGTATTTATTTTTAGTTATTTCAATATTCCAGACAATAAAAGGAACTTAAGTAAGGAGGCATGCATGCGGCTTGTTCTACTTGGTGCACCTGGGGCTGGAAAAGGAACGCAGGCTAAGAAACTAATAGAAAAATATGGAATTCCTCAGATTTCAACAGGTGATATCCTGAGAAAGGCTGTGGCTGACGGTACCCCGCTTGGGAAAGAGGCGAAGTCCTACATGGATAAAGGTGAGCTCGTCCCGGATAAAGTTGTCATAGGGCTGATTGAGGAAAGGCTGAAGCAGGGTGACACTAAAAAGGGCTATATCCTCGATGGTTTTCCGAGGAATACAGCCCAGGCAGAGACACTCGACAGGATGTTAAATGACATGGGGATGCCCCTTGATTTCGCTTTGAGTGTTGATGTCCCTAAGAATGACTTACTAAAGAGACTCACAGGTAGAAGAACCTGCAAAAATTGCCAGCAGATGTATAATATCTATTTTTCTCCATCCAAAAAAGAAAATGTATGTGATAAATGTGGTGGTGAGCTCTATCAGAGGGACGATGATAAAGAAGAGACAATCAAAAAAAGGCTTGACGTATACGAGTCTCAGACCGCTCCACTTATTAATTATTACGCCAAAAAGGGGAAGCTTAAATCTGTTATGGGAGTAGGAAGCATAGAGGAGATCTTTCGCAAGGTCTGTGCAGCAATAGCAAAATAGGTAATATAGGTCATATAAGACCTATATTCTGAATTCAAGGAGGACACAGATGGAGTTTATAGGTCATGGCGGCAAGGAGATTGTAGAAAGGGTTATTCCAAAAGCCACAGCGATTAAAAGGTTACAGGAAATGAAAGAGGCAAAGGTAAAGGAGCTGCCTGTCCGCCTGCAGATTGCCACAGAGGTGATTGATATTGCCTATGGCTTTTTTACCCCCCTCGAAGGTTTTATGACAAAGGCTGATGTTGAATCTGTCTGCAAGAATATGACACTTGCAGACGGAAAGACCGTATGGAGCATCCCTATAGTATTCGATATCTCTGACGAAGAACTGAAAGAAAAAGGCATAAAGCAATACGATGAAGTCATTCTTACCTATCAGGGCAACCCCCTCGCTATCTTCGATATAACCGAGATATTCACATATGATAAGAAAGAAATGGCCATGATGGTCTATGGGACCACAGAGGAAAAACATCCTGGTGTAAAAAGGACTTATAACTGCAAGGATAAGTTCCTCGGAGGTAAGATCACACTCCTTAATCCTCCAAAGATAAATCCACCTTTTACAGATTTCTGGCTTACGCCTAAACAGATGAGGGAGAGGTTTAAAGAAAAGGGTTGGGAGATGATAATAGCCCATCAGACCAGGAATGTCCCTCACACAGGCCATGAATGGCTCATGAAGGGTGCATGGCTTGGGGCTTATGGTTCACTCCCTGTGGAGAGGTCCCTCGGTGGTGTGCTTGCGAATCCAATAATCGGCGAGAAGAGGACAGGCGACTATATAGACGAGGCCATCGTCCTAACACATGATGCCCTTAGAAAGGCAGGCTATTTCAGGGAGGATGCCCATATGGTCTCTATCACCCTCTGGGACATGCGTTATGCAGGGCCGAGAGAGGCTGTATTCCATGCTGCCCTGAGGACCAACCTCGGCTGCACCCACCACATGTTCGGACGAGACCATGCAGGTGTCGGAAGCTACTATGACCCCTATGATGCCCACAGGATATTCAACAAGATTCCCAAAGATTCAATTAAAATAAAACCGATATTCAATCTTGACTGGTGGTACTGCCCTGTCTGTGCTGAGGTTACCTATTCAGGCCTCTGCGGGCATAAGGATAAAAAGCAGTCCTTCAGCGGAACACTTATCAGGAGCATAATTCAGGATGGTGTGAAACCTCCGAGACTTATATTCAGGCCAGAGGTCTTTGATATTATTATGGAATGTGCTGAAAAATACGGAAGCGGCTCTCCATTTGTTACAGAAGAATATTTAAAGAAGAGAAACCCGGTATTTACAATCGAACCCTTGAAATAGGAGGAGAATATGACTGAGACGTACCCTATAAATATATGGATTAACGAGGAGAGGCTCGAGAAGCTCCAGAAGGCAGGCCTTGCAGGTATGGCTAAGGAAATGCTGGCAGGGCTGAAGGTATTACCCGTTCCCAATACTGAAATGCAAAAGGATGAGATACTGAAGCTATTTCCCATGGCAAAGTTTGATAGCGCTACAACCAAGAGTATCGAGCTTCTTCCAAAGGCTATAAAGGACAAAATATTTGCCCTTGTGGTTGAGAAGAAGAGCCTTAATGTTATGGATGAGTTTATAAAATCACAAACCAAAAAATAATAAAATCGAGAGGAGGTGGAGGAAGTTTTTAACTTTCAACTTTTAACTTTTAACTTTATTTAGGAGGAGGTGTTAATTATGCCAAGTTTTGTGATTACCGAAAAGTGTGACGGTTGTAAGGCTCAGGATAAGACAGCATGCCAGTATATCTGTCCCCATGACCTTATGGCTCTTGACAGGGAGAAGATGAAGGCATATAACCAGGAGCCAGACCAGTGCTGGGAATGCTATAACTGCGTTAAGATATGTCCCGTGCAGGCGGTAGAGGTGAGGGGATATGCTGACTATGTCCCACTCGGGGCGAGTGTCATCCCTTTAAGGGGCACAGACTCTGTTATGTGGACGATCACGTTCAGAAACGGAGCTATCAAGAGGTTCAAGTTCCCCATAAGGACGACGCCAGAAGGCTCTATTGATCCTTGTGCAGGACACCCTGAAGTTGATTATTCAAAGATAAAACAGCCTGGCTATTTTAATTATGAAGCCAGGAAAGAGTAAATAAGGAGGTGATAACATGGAAAAAGAGACTTGCACATTTTCGTATTGCGAAAGACCAGAGGTTATAGAACATGAGACAGACTTTTTGATCCTCGGCGGTGGTATGTCTGCCTGTGGGGCTGCCTTTGAGGCATGCCAATGGGCAACGCCTAAGGGTCTCAGGGTAACAATGGTTGATAAGGCAGCTACAGACCGGAGCGGTGCAGTTGCTCAGGGGCTGTCTGCTATTAATACCTATATGGGTGGCAACAAGATTGAAGACTATGTAAAGTATGTGAGAACTGACCTTATGGGCATCATAAGGGAAGACCTCGTCTTTGACCTCGGAAGGCATGTGGACAACTCCGTCCATCTCTTTGAGGAGTGGGGACTCCCTATCTGGAAGAAGGGTGATGATGGGTTTTCTCTCGACGGCCTGCAGGCAAAAGATGCAGAGAAGCCACTTCTAAAGGATATCGCTTCTAATGAAGAAAGGGAGAAACTTGTTGTCAGATCCGGCAAATGGCAGGTAATGATAAATGGTGAATCCTATAAGGTTATTGTTGCAGAGGCTGCAAAAAAGGCACTTGAGCATAACAGAAAGGCAACAGGCGTTGACCAGAACCACTTCGAGAGGGTCTTCATAACAAAACCTATAATGGATGCCAATGTTCCCAACAGGATTGCCGGTGCGATCGGCGTCAGTGTAAGGGAGAATAAGGTCTATGTCTTCAAGGCAAAGGCGATCCTCAATGGCATGGGTGGTGCTGTTAATGTATTCAGGCCCCGTTCTATAGGTGAAGGGATGGGAAGGGCTTGGTTCCCTGTATGGAATTCAGGGTCAGGCTATTATTTCGGCATGCAGGCAGGTGCAGAAATGACCCTTATGGAGAACAGGTTTGTTCCCATGAGATTTAAGGATGGCTATGGACCTGTTGGTGCATGGTTCCTTTTCTTCAAGGCAAAGGCACTGAATGCCATGGGTGAAGACCCCGCGGTGAAATATGGAGATGCTGTTGAGAGGGACTACCCCGGATATGGTAAAGCCATGGGAACATGTCTTAGAAATCATGTATCGATGATTTCTATGAGGGCAGGTGAGGGACCCATAAAGATGCAGACCCATACAGCGATGCAGGCAATGGGTAAGGGATTTAAAGAGAAACTTGGTGATAAAGAGGGTGCAAAGAAGCTCAAACACCTTGAGGCAGAGGCATGGGAGGACTTCCTCGATATGACTATTGCCCAGGCAGGGATGTGGGCAGCATCTGATATCGAGCCTGATAGGGAGCCATCTGAATTAATCCCATCAGAGCCATATCTCCTTGGTTCTCATGCAGGTTGCGCTGGTTTCTGGGTGAGCGGGCCAGGTGATATAAAAGGTGCTCCGGCAGAGTGGTCGTGGGGTTATAACAGGATCTCAACTGTCCAGGGTCTATTCATGGCTGGCGATGTTGTAGGCGCCTCAGGCCATAAGTTCTCTTCTGGCTCCCATGCAGAGGGAAGGATTGTTGGAAAGAATGCAATAGCCTTCATCCTCGATAATATGGGCTATAAGCCTGTGCTTAAGAATAAGATAGACGCCCTCGTGGCTGAGCTGTATCTGCCTTTTGAGATTTATGAGAAGTATAAGACCTATACCACTTCCGGGACATTCCCGCCCAATGACCCGAGGAACGTCAGCCCTCACTACATAAAGCCTGACATGTATCAGAAGAGGCTCATGAAGATCATGGACGAGTATGTCGGCGGCATCGCCACTTGGTATGTCACAAGCAAGACCTTGATCGAGGAAGGGCTTAAGAAGCTTGCGGTGCTCGAGGAAGACGGTGCAAGGCTCGCTGCAGCCAATCTCCATGAGCTTCTGAGGTGCTGGGAGAACTACCATAGGGTATGGGCTGCTGAGACTCATGCAAGGCATATACTTTTTAGACAAGAGTCGAGGTATCCTGGTTACTACTACAGGGCAGACTTCCCGAAGATCGATGATACAAACTGGAAGTGCTTCGTGAACTCGAGATACAATGTAGAGACCAACACATGGGAATTCAAGAAGGTTCCCTACGTCCAGATGTTCCCGTAGTTGAGTAATTAAGGTTGAGGCTAAGGTTGAGATTGAGTAAATCGCAGCCTTAGCCTTTCTGTAAAAGAAATGAGAAGTAAGAAGTAAGAAGTAAAAAGTGAGAAGGGAGATTTTTCATGCCCGATCAAAAAGGTATACTGGTTATAGGCGGAGGAATGAGCGGACTTACCTCTGCCATCGAGGCAGCAGAGGCAGGCTATGATGTTACTATAGTGGAGAAAAACCCTTATTTAGGTGGAAGGGTTGCCCAGTTAAATAAATATTTCTGGAAACTTTGTCCTCCGAGTTGCGGCCTTGAGATACAGTTCAAGAGGATAAAAAATAATCCAAATGTTACTATCTATACCCTCGCAGAAGTTGAAAAGATCTCAGGGCAGGAAGGCAATTATGATGTAACCCTGAAGATTAAACCCAGGCATGTAAATGACAGATGTGTAGGCTGTGATGCCTGCGCACAGGCATGCCCTTCTGAAAGGCCGAATGAGTTTAATTTTGGCATGGATAAGACAAAGGCCGCATATCTTCCTTTTGAACAGGCATTCCCTTTTAAATATGTGATCGACGATAAATATTGCAAAGAAGGCTGCAAGAAGGCATGTCTCGATGCATGTAAATATGATGCAATTGACTTTGGCATGAAGCCAGAGACAGTAAACCTTAAAGTAGGTGCGATCGTTATGGCAACAGGATGGGCCCCTTATGATCTGAATAAAGTAGATAACCTGGGATTCGGCAAGGTCAAGAATGTTATTTCTAATATGATGATGGAGAGGCTATCATCCCCGAATGGGCCAACAAAGGGTAAGATAGTCCGTCCCTCTGATGGGAAGGAAGTGAAAAATATTGCCTTTGTTCAGTGTGCAGGCTCGAGGGATGAGAACCACCTCCCATACTGTTCATATATATGCTGCCTCGCATCATTAAAGCAGGCTATGTATGTGAGGGAGCAGTATCCTGATTCAAAGGCCCAGATATTTTATATAGACCTCAGAACACCCGGGCTTTATGAGCATAGATTCTTATGGAAAGCGAAGGACGACCCGAATATTATCCTTACAAAAGGCAAGGTTGCTAAGATTACAGAAGACCCTGAGACAAAGGATGTTATTGTTGTAGTAGAGGATATATCTGGAGGTAGTAAGGTGACAGGAAAATTCGACATGGTTGTGCTTGCTGCAGGGATGGTTCCGGGCACAAAGGATTCTACAATCGGTATAGATATTCCTCTTACAGAGGAAGGGTTTGTGGATGCACCAGCCATGAAAAAAGGGATATATGCAGTAGGAACACTTAAGAGCCCTGTTGATGTTGCAAGGTCAGTTCAGGATGCCACAGGTGCTACTGTAAAGAGCATCCAGAGCTTGAAGAGGTACAGCTTAGAATATCAAACACGGGTAGGACCCCGATGCTTCGGGGTCAGACGGGTAGCCGAGACGGCTGTCCTACTTTTAGAAATTTTATATCTTTAGGTGATTATGAGTTAGGGATGG
>JACROP010000157.1 GCA_016214385.1 Nitrospirota bacterium | reverse complement strand
TATCTTTCTGGAAGTTCGGAGATGGCAACACCGATGTAAAGTCCAATGGCAATGCACCAGTAAATAGAAGGTATTTTCAATGACTTAATTACTATATCATCAATCTTTGTCTCAGTCCTCGCTGCCCATTTGTGAAGGAGCCTGAAAGCAATACTCCTGATAACAAATAGTACAGATGCAGATATCAGGGTTATGATAACAGGAATTAATATCCTCTTTAAATTAATGTCCATCTGCCCCCCCAATCATTTATTATCCTCTTCCACTGCCTCTTTTATCGTATTGAGTATATCAGGGATTGCTGATGTTACCCTGTCCCAGCTCGGAATCAGAGGAACACCGAGTGGGTCTTCCATTATTATCTCTGCTGCTTTTTTTATCCCTTTTGTGAATGTATCCACTGCCAGGCTTTCCTCATGCCTATCAAAGACAAGACCATTAACAGCAGCATCATCCTCATATCTCTTGAGCATGTCCTGCGCAGTTCTCACATATGTTGCCATCAGTGTCTTAAAAAATCCTTCTGAAAAGACGATACCCTCTGATGCGAGTGTCCTCAGGATGGATTTACTTATATCAACAGCCATCTTATGAAGCCCCTTCGTTGCATCTTCTGGAGATAATTCCTGATGTTTATGTTCATAATTCTCAGCTATATCGACCTGACAAACCCTCCTCAGCGATGTATTCCTATAGACCTCTGCAAGAACACCAACCTCAAGTCCCCAGTCTCCTGGAATTCTATTAACCCTCGCCATATCAACATCCATAGAAAACTCGCCTGCAAGGGGATACCTGAAGCTGTCAAAGAATACCAGAAGGGGGTGATAACCAAGAATTTTCTGAAGCGCCCTTATAAGCGGTGTTACAAGGAGCCTCGTCATCCTTCCATGCATCCTGTCTGTTATCCTGCTGTAAAAACCCTTACAAAAATCATAATCAAGATTAGGATTTGCAACAGGATAACACAGCCTTGCAAGCATGTCCCCGCTATATGTGAGGATGTCGCAATCATGGAGTGCAATAGCCTTGAATTCCTGTCTGGAAAGGACATAACCATAGGCCATCCATGCTGATCTTCCCTTTCCATGTTCTCCAGTTGGCAGTTCAGCCTTTTCGATGGTTTTATAGATCTCATCTATCCTTGGCCCCGTATTCCAGATAATACTTGTCTTTTGTGGGAGCACCGAGAAAAATTTTTTTGCATGTTTAAATTCCTTCTCTGTTGCAGGTCCGAGGGTGACCACAATTTCCTTTATATATTTAACCCCCTTTAATTCCCTTACAATACCTTTTAATGCATCTCCCTCAAGTTCACTGTAAAGAGATGGCAATACAAGGGCAACTGGCCGTTCCTGGGTATACCAGGTTAGCTCTGCTTCGATTTTTTCAAGATCAACCCTTCCAAGCCTGTGAAAGGTTGCCACCACACCTGTTTGATAGAAATCGGACATTCTGCACCTCCAGAAAATTCTTAGTGCAATCGGTTAAATAAAAAGCAAGTTCTGTCATTCTGAGCCCCGATGCTTCGGGGCGAAGAATCTCGTCTCTTTTTTTTATGCAAAGGGAGTGAAAAAGTAACTATAAAAAGCCTATCAAAAAGGCAGCATAAAGTCAAAGCTCAATCAACTCCCTGAATTCAGAAAGATATACAGTTAAATGGAGCACTACTTCAGTGCTCCATAAATTGCCTTAAGTTAAGGCAATGATTATAATCCTTAATTATGAAAGACGCCCTTGCCCTCATCGCCCTGATACTCTGGCCTGTAGTGCCGCTTTTCTGGATACCTGTGCACTGCGTCCCTCAGCTCTTTAGAAAACTCGGTTTCTTTACATACGGTATGCCTGTTATTACATGGCTTCCCCTTGTATTTCTCTTATATCAAAACAGGGAATTCCTTCTTGCCCATAAAATATCCTTTGCAATGCCTATAACTGTGCTCGGCGCAATTCTTTTATTCTCAGGGACAATGCTCCACATCTGGACTGGATGGCTCCTTGGTCTGTGGGGTCTCATAGGTCTTCCAGAAATCCATACAAAAGTCACGGGAAAACTTATGACAAAAGGGCCATTCTCTGTTGTCAGGCACCCCACATATCTGGCCCACAGCCTGATGTTCTCAGGAGTGTTTCTCATTACAGGAGTGATAACTGTAGGCATTGTTACTGCACTTGATTTTGCAATAGTCTATTTAGCCGTCATTCCACTTGAGGAAAGGGAACTCTCAAGGCGCTTTGGTGAAGAATACGAAAAATATAAAAAGGCAGTGCCTAAATTTTTTCCACGGATAAAATAAACTAAATAGTCCCTAATAGTTTTCGACAAAAATTTCAAAATAGCCCTTCGGGTGGCGACAGGACGGACATACGTCAGGCGCCTCTTCGCCTTCGTGCACATACCCGCAGTTCCTGCACTTCCATAAAACCTTTCCCTTCTTTTTAAAGACAGAGCCTGTCTCAATATTTTCTGCAAGCTTTAGAAAACGCCTCTCGTGCCTCACCTCAACTGCGGCAATTGCCCTGAACGTCCCGGCTATCTCAGGAAATCCCTCTTTATCAGCTATATCAGCAAAACCCGGGTAAAGTTTTGTCCATTCCTCATTCTCTCCCGAAGCGGCTGCCTTTAGATTTTCAATTGTATTACCATAAGCAACAGGATAAGAGGCATTGATGTCTATCATCGTGGGTTGTTTGCCATTTAACCCTTCGATGGCGTGCATGAAAAATCTCTTTGCGTGTTCCTTTTCGTTATCTGCTGTCTCCTGGAATATGGACTCAATCTGCATATAACCTTCTTTCCTGGCAACTGATGCATAATAGGTGTACCTGTTCCTTGCCTGGGACTCTCCTGCAAACGCCTTCAAAAGACTATGCAAAGTCTCTGTATTCTTTAACGACTTCATAACATCCTCCTTTCAGATTTTGCATTTAGCATAAATGGGTATTGTTATTTTCAATTTTACCTGAATTCCCTCCTGAAATCATCCACCCAGGAACCTTCTTTCCTATAGTGGTTGAATAAATATTTAGCCCGCCATATCTACAATGTGTGCTTTAAAAAATTTCTCTATTGCCTTTACAACCTCTTCCTTAACCTTGCGATGACTCTGAGCTACCCATACCGTAAAATTATAAAGTTCCTGCGTATCAACTTTTATCCACTTTTTATTTTTATAGAGAAAGACAAACAATGTCGTCATAGCGATTCTTTTATTGCCATTCTGAAAAGGATGGTTCTTAATCATAAGAAAAAAAAGGATACTTGCTCTGGATACAAGACCAGGATACAACGGTTTTCCTGAAAAACTTTGAAAAGGGGTAGCTAAACAGCTTTCTAAAATATTAGGGAAGCGTGTTGAAAAATCCGGAATTGGCTCATCAAAGGCTAACAGTTCATGGGCCAGTCTAAAAGCAATATATTCTACCTCCCTTACAGTGATGACCTTCATTTTGTTATTCCCTGCCCAAAAGTCTTAATACTTCCCCGTATTCTTTAATTGTCTTTTTTATGGCCTTATCAATTTCTCTTTTATCTTTCTCCTTGAGGGTTTTGCCTAAAATATCTGCTATGTACTTCTGGGGGATAGCAAAACTCCTTCCAATTCTGATAGCCTCTATCTGACCCTTTTTCACCTTTTTATACACAGCGATTCTACTGACTCCTATAATTTTGGCTAACTGGGATATTGATATATATTTATTTTTTTCCATAAATACCACCCCCTTCTAAGTATGCATTGTCTAATCTTTTTTATGATTTATTTTATGTTAACCTGCTTGCATAATGTTAACAATTGTTAACACTTTTTATTTAAGTTAACATAGAAAGATAGAAAAATCAAATATTATTAGGGCAGAGGTAGTGTAAACTTTGAGGGTGTTGCCGAATGTCATTCTGAGCCCCGATGCTTCGGGGCGAAGAATCTCGGTTTTATAACTCATTGAAAGAATGAGATTCTTCGCTCCGCGGAGTTTACACTGAACGAAGTGAACGTGCTTCGTTCAGAACGACAAATAGGCATATTTTGGAATTCGGCAACAGCCTCCTTTTCTGTGTAAAAATCCTACAGTAGAAAAAGACAATGGTGTATTCTCCATTGTTCAAAAATTTACTCTTAAAGGGATGGAAGGAATACAAGAGGAGTTTTAGAGATTATGCGGGAGATACATGATGAAGATGTAAAGCTGTTTCAATAATGCTCAGAGTATTGAGAGGATTGCATATGCGGTATTAAGTCATTTGAATGATCAATGGGGAAGAAGACCCTTAAAGAAATTTACGCGGAACTCTTGACATTACCTACTTTTTAAGGAACATATAAGGAAGACGAAATATAAGGCATTAACATTTACAACGGAGCTAATTATGAAGATAATGAAAAAGATTACTATCGGGTATCTAATCCTCGCCGCCATCATTATCGCAGGAGGTTATTTTAATGTTATATCCCTCCGTTCTGCAGATAAAGGCTTTCATGAGGTATCTGAAGAAAGCTGGCCCCGGCTTGAGGCGCTTGAGAAGATGAGATACGCAAGCCAGAGAATCGTTTCATCAACAACCGAATACGGATTCCTGATGGCTGAGAGTAGAGCATCAGGCGTGAACGCTAAAGACGAACTTGAAAAAGAGGTAGAACTTATTCAGTCAGGGGTGTCTTATTTAAATGATGCACTTGGAAGATACAGGGATCTGTCCAGTAATTCTGACAATGAGCTTGAAATATATGAGTCAATTAAGGCAAAGGGCGACGAACTTATAGAGACTGCTTTCATGATAATAAATCTGAAAAAAAAGGGCATCTTCGGTGAAAGGATACTTGAGATGAAGGAGGATTTTGAGGATATTGAAATGGATATCCTTGATCTTATTAAGAAGGCTATTGAAAACGAGAAACATGAACTTGAAGGCGCGGATAAGTATGTTCATGATGCCTTTCATAGAACTGTTATTATGATTGTGGTGTTTGCAGCAGCAATATTTATTATTGCGTTCTTAAATGATATATACATCTCAAGGGCAATGGTTAATCCTATTCTTACGCTTAAGGATGCATCACAAAAGGTTAGTCAGGGAGAATTCAATATTAAATTGGCGCCAAGGAGCAATGACGAGATAGGCGAACTTACCAACAGCTTCAACAGGATGGTATCTGATCTAAAGAACATCAGGGATGCTCTCATCATGGCAAAGGAGGCGGCGGAGGCAGCCAATCTGTCAAAATCCCGTTTTCTTGCAAATATGAGCCATGAAATAAGGACTCCCCTTAACGGCATTATAGGCATGACAACATTGACCATGGATACTGAGCTTACATCTGAGCAGAGGGACTATGTCGTTACTATACAAAAGAGCGCCCATGCGCTTCTGGATATTCTCAGCGATATCCTTGAT
>JACROP010000156.1 GCA_016214385.1 Nitrospirota bacterium | reverse complement strand
GATGGCAGATGCTGGTATTTCTTGCTGCTATTGCATTTCTGGTATGGGTATCATGGGCCAGAAAGGAAGGGCATGTGTTTGATGGAGAGTGCTTCAAATGTCACCTGTCACTCAGCGGGCCAAAAACAGTGTTTGTGAAAGACATAGACATACTATGCAAGGACTGTCACAGGGACCTCGGGCTTTCACACCCTTCTAACATGAAGCCATCAATGTCAATGCCCAGGGGTTTCCCATTGGACTGGATGGGCAGAATGACCTGCGCTACATGCCATGACGTCCATGGCAAAGGAGATTTTCTCCTCAGGGGTGGTAACAGGGCCGGCAGGGTATTGTGTTTTTTATGTCACAAAGAATCACTCGGCAAGCACGCTGGCAGCGACCAGCCTGCACACTCAGGAAGGGGATTTGAGGTAATGGATGCAAAAAGCCCGATAGACAGGCTCTCTATTGAATGCCTTAGCTGCCATGACAGCTCACTTGCCAAAATGGGCAGTATAGGGATGGGAACATGGAGCCATGGGACAGGCACAGGACATCCTATAGGGGTCGATTATATGAAGGCGTTTATAAAAGGAGGATATAAACATCCCTCAACTATAAACAAGGCAATCAGGCTCTTTAGTGGAAAGGTCGGCTGTGGCTCATGCCACAACATGTATTCAAAGGAGAAATATAACTTATCAATCAGCAATAAGGGCAGCGCCCTTTGCCTGGCGTGCCATATAAAATAGGAGTGAAATGGGAAACACAGTAGAGGCAGGAAAGATCCAATACCCTAACAGAAGAAGGCATTACTTTATAAACAAGCGGCTTCAGGGGAGAGTCGCCGTGTACTTTCTTGTTCTCGGACTGCTGACAGCTTTAGCCACAGACATCTTTCTCTGGCATTATTCATTCAAAGAGATTAGCAGTTACCTCTACCGTTCTCACCTTCGAGCTGTAAGCCCCTGGGATGTAGTATTCCCGGTTATAGTAAAGACAGTTGTCGTATCCTCTGTTATACTGATTGCTGTAGCCATGCTGATAATCGCTATACTCTCGAGGAAGATTTCTTCAGGGTTACATGGCTTTATAAAGGCCATAGAGGGGTTTGGAGGAGGCGACCTCGCCACTCCGGTTCAGCCTGGAGACATTGAGGGACTTAACGAAAAGTTAGAGGCTGCCCGCATTGCCATAAGAGAACGGCTTGCTACCTTAAATGACATCCAGAAAAATATGAAGACCGTAGCTGCAAGCACAGGAGACCCATCTTATGGCGAAAAGCCCCTGAGAGACTTGGAAAACTTAAGTATGGCTTTTATGAAAAAACTATCAGAATTCAGGTATAATTAAAGCCATGAACGGTGAAATGAACAAGGTTAAGGGCGCTCTTTTAATAGTAATAATCCTGGTTTCCATCATAAGTCTTGGTATGGGGTCAGGAAAGAACGCCATTAACACCCCGAAGGAAAAGTCGGTATGGCCTCCGCCACCTTATGAACCAAAGATTGAGTTTATCCAGAGCATAAAGAGGCCAGATGACATCGGGATTAAGAAAGGCTTTTTCAGGAAAGTCTGGGAGTTCATTGCCGGCAAGAAAGTAGAAGAAATAACAAAACCATTTGGCATAACAACTGACGATAAAGGCAGGCTCTATATTACAGATACTGCATCTCTATCAGTTCATATCTTTGACCTCACAAATGAAAAATATACGCTTATCGAAGGCACTAAATCCAGCCGCTTTGCATCTCCCATCAGTGTTGGCACAGATAAAGATGGCAATATATTTGTGTCAGACTCTGTATTGAGGGGGGTATATGTATTCTCAAGTGATGGCAAATATTTAAGGGATATTGGCACCAAGGATGCATTTCAGAGGCCAACAGGTATTGCTATAGACAGGGCAGCAGGGCTCATTTATATAGTGGATACCCTCGCCTGTAAAATCCATGTCTATACAACTGACGGCCAGTATAAATTCTCTTTTGGAGAAAAGGGGAACGGCAATGGACAGTTTAATTTCCCAACCTTTATTACCATTGCGAGAGATGGGAATCTTTATGTATCAGACACCCTGAACTTCAGGGTCCAGTGCTTTGATAAAAATGGAAAATTCATTTTAAAATTTGGCAAACTCGGCAATGGCACAGGAGACATGGCCAACCCAAGGGGGATTGCCCTCGACAGTGATGGAAATATATACGTAGTGGATAGCATATTTGAGGCCGTTCAGGTCTTTGACAGACAAGGACAACTCCTCCTTGTTTTTGGCAGGTCCGGGATAAGGTCAGGGGAGTTTGCAATTCCTTCTGGAATCTATATAGACCAGAACAACAAAATATATATCGCAGACTCTTATAACAGCAGGGTTCAGGTGTTTAAATACCTTAAGGCAGCAGACACTAAAGTGCACGGGACAAAGGGGACCGAAAAATAGAGATAGAATTGAGAAAGGACATAGAATATCTTTACGTCCAAATGTAGTAAAACCGGCAAAATAGATAGGGAAGGCTGGCGAAGGATTTCTATGCGACACCTTATAAAAAAGACGTTATGGATTTGACAAAAAACATTGAAACTAAAAGGCTAAAACAGAATATAAATAATCTGTCGATTATAGAAATTCTGAGACTGCCTTTCCTATCTCTATCAGTTATTATTTTGTCTTTGGCTTTTCTGGCTGTTGACTCTCTATTGTCAACTGTCGTTTCTTACGCTGGCATTGTCAACACAAAGCACAACCTTTCAGTCACAGGCCCGGGGCCTATTAAGGCTGAGGCAGAAACCGAGATTTGCGTTTTCTGCCATATCCCCCACAATGCCAACCCAGCCGTTCCCCTGTGGAACCATCAGATGCCCAATGCTG
>JACROP010000155.1 GCA_016214385.1 Nitrospirota bacterium | reverse complement strand
GTCATTTCAAAGGAGACACCTTTATCTTTAATACTTGCTGACCTTTCAAGGAATTTTGTCTCAAAGTCCCTGTAAGACTTCTCAAGGATTTCTCTCATGCAAAGACAATCTATGAAGTCTCTTAATCCTCTGTCTTTCGGTATTCTGAAAACACCGAATTCGCCGGTTACAAAGCCTGAAAGGTAAAGGGCTTTCATGATGCCCTCTGTCTGCTCACCGCTTAAAGAAAAAGACCTCGAAATCCTGGCACTGGTAAGTGATTCGCCAGCGGAGTTAATCTTATTGAGAATTTCAAGGGCTTTTCTTCTCAGGCTCACTTCCGGGAAAAAACTTTTTAGAATTGATGCCCAGTAAAGATAGATATTACCGCCGGAGATTTCCTCCAGGTAAGCCGTCCAGAAATCTTTTTCTCCGATTTCTCGGGATTTTTTAAACCTTACTGCCTTTGCCATGCATTTAATATAAAAGGGGTTGCCTCCGAGATACTCAAATACGGCATCTGGCACACTACTCTTAATCCCCCCGTATCTGCCCTGCAGGGATAAAAACATTAAAGTGGCGTCTTCTAATTTAAGGGGTGGCACATCTATTTTCGCAAGGTTGCCAGACAATGCGCTGCTGGAGAAAAGTATTTCCTGAATTTCAGCCTGACTGCCTGTAATAAGGTGCGGCGCCACCCTGCATGACACAGGTTCCTCAAAAAGGGCTACGAGCATGTGGTCAACAGCTCCATGGATGTGAAGATTTTTTAACCTTTGAAACTCATCTATCATTACAACTACAGGCACGCCAGTGGCAAGGGCTGATTGGTAGGGAGCGCTCAGCGCAATGCGTATAGAATCTATCGGTTCCTGGCAGCTCTGGCTATATCTGTCAAGCAGATCAAGCGCCCAGGTAGATTTCCTCTCCTCTGCGATTGAAGATAAGCGTTCAAGCGATAACCCCTCCATGCCTATGAGAGAGGAGTCTTTTTTCTCAAAGGCAAATCTCTGGAGGATATAATGCGTTAAATAATCCCTTGAGAAATCTGGAACAGAGAGTATGCCGCTGTTGACGCAGTAATAAAAAGGGGCTACCTTAGCCTGCCCCCAGAACAAATGGTTGAACAATTGTTTGAGTAGCTCTGTTTTACCAATACCCCTCAGCCCAGAAAGAAAACCACTCTGCGTTATGCCTTTCTCTGCTTCAAGGGATCTGCTATATAACTCTATCAGCTCTTCTTTCCTGCCAAAAAAATCTTTTTCAGGAAGTGTCCTTAATGGCATTTATGAAAAAACCTCTATTCTGTTTCCTCCCTTATTCTTAGCGTTGTAAAGAGCCCTGTCAACATTTTCGAGAAGCAGATCAATTGTCTTACCATTTTCAGGATAGGAAACTATGCCTATGCTGGCTGTAAACTTCCACGGTGCCGGTAAACCCTCAGGAGGCATTTCGGTTTCAGCCATGTCGATTCTTAACCTCTCTGCTATGCTCTGGGCCAATGTCTTATCAGTTTCAGGCAGGATTACCATGAATTCATCGCCGCCATAACGGGACACTATATCTATCGACCTTACAGAGTTTAACACCCTGTCAGCCACTATCTTAAGTGCCCTGTCACCCATTGGATGGCCGAATGCATCATTGTAACCCTTAAAACCATCTATATCCAGCATTAAAAGACTCAGGGGCCGGGCATGCCTCTCTGAACGCAACATCTCCTCTTCCAGCCTGCTGTGCAGGTATCTACGGTTGAGAAGGCCTGTAAGGGCGTCTGTTATGGATAACTTTTTTAATTCCTCTGCCTGTTTATAAAGCATATTCCTCTCTATCACAACAGCGGCCTGGGTTGCAAAGGATTGAACAAATTTTAAATCCTCTTCATTAAAGACCTCTCCTGTTGTCTTGTCTGCTATATTCAGCACGCCGATAACGCGGTCATCGATCTTTATAGGCACGCTGATAAAAGATTTTGTCTTGTACCGCAGCCTGTTTTTTTGATTTATCCTCGGGTCACTCTCGATATCCTCAACGAGGAATGGCTCGCCGAGTTCAACTACTCTTCCGGCAATACCCTCGCCTTTTTGAATTTTAAGTTTTTCTGTTATGCCCTCAGCTATACCCTTCCTTGCTTCAAGAAGCAGCACTTCAGTTTCCTTATTGAGTATCATCAGAGAGCCCTGCTCTGCTTTGAGAAACTCCGTGGACTTATTCAGTATCATCTGCAAAAGGTTCTCCCAGCCAAAGACAGAGGCCATCTCGCTGGTGAGTTCTGAAATAGTAGCAAATTTAGCAACCTTTGCATGCATCTCAAAATGCAGCTTCTGATTCTCCAGAGCTATCGCAGTCTGGACGCAGAAGGCATTAACAATTTTTATGTCAGCCTCTTTAAGCGGGCTTTCAAAGATGCCCAGAATACTTTCTAATTCATGATCGACGAAAATGGGGAAAAAATAAAAGGTCTTTATGTCTTTCAGGAAATCAGCCCTGACGCCCATTAAAGGCTCCATCGATGAAACAAACGACTTGTTCCTTAAAATCTCCTGCACTATAATATCCCTCTCGCTGATGCTGTGGCCGTTTATTCCTTTGTCAGCTCTCTTCAGGCTGCAAACACCCACATAGGCGCCCTGTGCCCTGTCGAGGGAAAAAACTGCAATCTCCTTAAGGTCGAGGAGGCTAAACAGATTGGCTATCATATATTTGTAAAGGGTCTCGGGTTTTTCCCTGCTGGCAAAGCCCCACATGCCCAGAACCGCCTTTAGTCTGTCCGTCTTTTGTTTAAGGATGAGGGTTTCCTGGGCATTTTTTAATAGCTGATTTACAGAGCTGCTCACAAAGCGGCACGCATTTTTTGCCTGTTCGGCGCTGATAAACTTAAGAGGGCCTGTTACAGGAAAATCTTTGACCTTTGAAAGGGCTAAAAGCTTTGCGAATTCAAGAAAATCCTCGTACGTGGAAAATGACCCCTGCCCTACAATTACCGCCTTTTCACCGAAATATTCAACCGGTATGGAAAAACTCATTATCTTTGCATAGCACTTGTAGATTACAGGTTTATTCTTCTCAATAGAACTCATCATGGTGACACGGCAGTAAGTATCGCATTTAGATTTAAACTCCGGAGAAGACAAGAGCCCCCTGCACATGGGGATATAATCCTCTGTAGAAAAGATTAGCTCGCCCTGTTCTGAATAAATGCTGAGGTTAAATCCAGCGGCATCAGAAAGGGTCCTCAGATGGGCTTTCCATTCATCTGATAAAAAAAGGGCATTCAGGTGTTGTGAGTTCTCAGTACTGATCAAGGCGTCCCCCCAAAATACATAATATTCTTTTGCCTCTAACCAGAATTAAAAAAGACTAACACAAATGATATATATCGCGTCAATGACATTTATTTGACAATCCCGGTACGGGTCGCACTGACAAATTTGCCCTTTCCTCCCCTCCTCCCTCGTGGAGGGCTTCAAGGGAGGAAGTGTCATTTTGAAGCTCCCCGCAGTCCCGAAACTTCGGGACGGGGAATCTTCGAAATGTAAGGAATTATTACCTTTTATATTCGCTCGCTAACCCCGCCCCAAGGGGTGGGGTTAGCGAGCGCTATGCATTTTCATGACAAAAAAGCACAGAGGACCGTATAACATCGATCTAAATTTAGCAAAAGGTATACCAGTAAATAAACCCATTATGAATCAAGCTCTTTATGAAAAATAGGCAGAAATAAGGGCTTAAGTGTAAACATCTTTGACAGAAACAAAAATTACTGTAAAGTTTCTTTACAGTAGACCGGAGTGAGTATAATCTACTTTACCTCATTAGAAAGAAAACCCCGCCTTTTAGGTGCCCTCTCCTTCTATGAAGGGCATAGGGTTTACACGGTTCCCATCCTTCCATATTTCATAGTGACAATGGGAGCCTGTGGAATTTCCCGTCGAACCAGCATACGCAATTATATCCCCTCTTTTCACAAGCTGGCCAACCTTTACATCAATCCTCCTGGCATGGGCATACGCTGTGGAGTAATCAAAGCCATGCTCCAGAACCACAAGGTTTCCACTGTTTCCACTCCACCCAGCAAAGCTCACAATACCATCTGCCGTTGCCATCATAGGGGTGCCTGGGGTAACAGCGATGTCTACACCCGAATGGAAATCATCACCGCCATGCACAGGATGCTTACGTTTGCCATATGGCGATGTCACCCTCCCAATTACAGGCCAACCCTTAGGTGTTGCCATATAGATGTCCCTTTGCTGACTCAGATATTCTTTTATCCCTTCTACAGTCGCTATTGTATTCGAAATCTGTTCCTTCAATACTTCCATGTCGATTGAGTCATTAGCAGAAGTATGAATACTTTCAAGCACCTTCTCTTTTGTCCCAAGCGAGAATATTCTCCTGAACTCAGATTCAGCCTTGTTCAATGCCTCCATAGTCACCTGTAGCTCGCTAAACTTCTCAGAGTAATAGCTTAGTTTCTCCTTCATCTTACGCTGCTCAGAGGCACTTACAGCAACATAAGCTAAAACTATAAGAATCCAGATGGCAACTGAGAGGATGATTCCAACAAAAAGTATCTTACGGCTGAAGGGCTTAGAACTACGATATTCAATGGTCTTATATTTGCGATGTAAATCTTCTACCTTTTCCACAAGCTCTTTATCTATCTCAGGGTCGTGTTCACTGATTATCTCTTCCTGGGAAGGAGAGGGAGATAGTGCTCGCAATGGCATAATAGGCTCAACCTTACGTTCGCTGATTATCTCTTCATGGGGAGGTTCTGGAAGGACCTCATTCTCTTCCGTTATCTCAATAACCCCGATTGTTTGTAAGGCGTAAATGGTTTTGAGGGTTTCAAACATACCTAATGGAGAAAGACTCAAAATCTTCCTTATAGAGTTCCTGCCATTTATAAAGAGAAGAATCCTTTTGTCGGTATCGTCAAGGGAAAGGTCACGAAGGAGAGTTGCAGAATCTTGAGATAGAGACAAAACAGTATCCATCGAGTGCTCCCTCTCTCTTACATACTCGGAATAATTAATCCTCTTGATGCCCAGGTATATGAGATTTATGGTAGTATTGAGGTTAAAGATTACCATCACTTCATCTGTAGAAAAGGGGCCCTCCTGGAATTCAAAATTACCGTCTTCAACAGTAAAGAGGCCCATGACAATCCCCTCGACCTGACATTTTAGTGCTTCAAGGAGTTCCTGCGGGGTTAGATAGTCAAGTTCAACGAGGATCGTCTCATAGGATTTACCCGTTTTTTCCATTACCTCAACGGCTTTATCGTACTGCTCTCTTGTAATCCTGCCGCCATTTAAAAGAATCTCTACGAGGTGGTCATCTACCAGGTTAGAAGATGCAAAGATTATGTCTCCATTTTTAATATATATATTTTTTTGTATTGCCCCATTGTTTATTTCGAGAATTCCCGTACCTTTACTCTTATGAAGTCCGATCAGCACATCTGCGAGTCTGAAATCCTTTAGAGAACCTCTAAGATTGTCAACCCTCTTGACCCCTGCCTTGAGCCCGTTGGCCAACTTCTCTGTCCATATCACTTCACCCAGGAGCGATATTCCAGAGTCCTGATTTTTTATATCCACCAGAGTGCTTGATTCAAGTGAAAGGTCGTCTTCAATAATTACGCAAGCCCCATCTGACCAATCAACAATCTTACCTTTATATGCGCCTGTATTTAAATTTAAAAATCTGACTACCGCCTCAGCCTGTTTTCTATATCTCTTAAAATTTCTTGCGGATATATTTCCCTTCAAAAGATCAAGTTCCTTTTTCAGGGGTATATTCTTTTTAACAAGACTTGTATTAGTTTGCACGTGCATCAGTAATAAACCCCCCTCGCCCCCTCCCATCCCGGCCTCGCTCCGCGAAGCGGGGCGGGCAAGGGAGGGGGGACAGTAGTAGATCCCCTCTCCCCTTTGTGGGAGAGGGTTAGAGCCTGCCCCGTACTTGATACGGGGGTGAGGGGTATTTTCGGGTCAAGATTACGGTGGAGACAAATGATTTTGGGAGTAACCCCGTTAGACAGCGAGGGTGTGAGTTTCTTTCTAACGGGGTAATTCATTATTTCATTGTCCAATATAGCCAATAAATCGATTATAGGTCAGGCATCTCGGAACGAGTCAATTCCGACTTGCCTGACATCCTTTTAAAAGCCAAAATATAGCTCAATGCCTCCATAAGCGCTGCTGGGGATGCTCGAGCTGTTTTTATAACCTCCGTGAATCAGGAAGGAAACCTTCTTTGAAGGGCTGTAAATTTCTACCAGAGGCCCGACTTGAAAAGCGCTATAGTCCTTGTTTCCCTGTCCGATAACCTCAAGCCCTACTCTTAAAGGAAGGTCGCGGCCAAGCGGATAAGACGACAGCTCCTGTTTTAATCTCCCTCGTGACCAGATATAGCTGTTTTCAGTGCTGTAGCTGATAATAAAGTTAAGATTCGTCATGGCCTTTATCCATCTATCGAGCTCTGCCTGAAGCACAAGGCTGTCTGTAGTCCCCCTGACCTCTACATCCTCCCTGAAAGGCTTGATTTTGGTGTTTCTGTGCTCCCAGCCTGCCCAGAAGGTTGTGCTCCAGTCCTGGCCTGAGAACTTCACTCCAATAGCAGGTTGAAAAGCAGGGGCCCTGGCCCTTATTATCTCGCTGTCTCTTTCAAACTTATATGTAAGGTAGTCAACCCAGAGTTTTCCCATAATGGAGAGGTTCTGCCGCAGAGGCTCCTCTACTATTATGCCTGTATATAAATATTCCTGGCTTTCTGTGTCAGCTTCCCCTCCAGCAAGCACACTGTATGAAGCCGCCATAGAAGTTGAGGCAGAAAACAAAATAAAAAAAATAGGTACTATAAGACCTATAAGTCGAAGAAGTTGTCGCTGCATCTTTATACCCCTCCTGTGAGAAATTTCACACCAAAGCGCCAGGCCCTGTCTCCATGAAAATCTATCTCCTTACGCCACGTAACCCTTCCCTTAAGAGAACGCCAGCCTTTCTCATCGGGGAGGTCAAAGGATATTACATCCTCCTTAATATCATGATATGTGAATATCCTCATGCCGTGATCGCTGAGGTCTTCTGTAACAAATGGCAGACTCTCAGCGCCGTTTATCCTGTAGGTCCCTGGTAAGTGATACGGGTTTCTTACATCTCTTTTTTGAAGGGTCTCCCCCCTAAACATACGGCCGAGCTTCAGAAATGGGGTTTCTTCTGAAACAGAAAGGTCACCCATCATCCTGTTAAGGGCATAAGAGAAATTAAAGCCAATAATTGCATCCCTGATTTCCCTTGAAAGTCCATTAAACCCAATGCCATGGTAGAAAATTGGCATGCCATTGACACGGGCTTCCCTTACATTAAGAATCCTCCCGTTTACCTCAACTGCCTTATCAGCAAGGATAAGACGCAGGGGGAATGTCCAGCCTGTCTGTAGTTTGTAAAAACAGCAGACAGAGGCTCCTTTTTCATGGAGGTCTTCTACTACAACCAACTGTTTTGCCTGATTGGGAAAGGTTGCAAAGGCAGGGATAATAGCAGGGAACCTGAAATTCCTCCTCCTCTGTATTTTCCTTATGGCATATCTGATAACTGTGTAGGCAAGCCCTGTGTTTATCATTGCCCAGAAGATGTTGGCATATATAATTCCTCTGTCAGTCTCCTTAAAGGAGCCAATCCCTGAGAGTGCCCAGATAATGGCAATAGGGCTTCCTACTGCAATCAGCACCTGGGGCAGGAGCATCCCTATAGTCGTCTTGTCAAATTCTGTCTTTGGTGTCACCTTAAATCGCAGTCTCTTCTTTATAAAAAGCCCCAGGGATGTCTTAATGAAGGTGTAAAACTTGACCATATTGTACTGCTCAATGAGAAAGGTTCGGCCAAAGCCCCTGCTTATTTCCTCATAGGCCCAGAGTGAGAGGCCGAGATGAGGAATAAATCTTATGAGAAAATCTATATTGAAGGCGCTAATCGGGAAAAGCCCTGTAAATAGAACAATTATAGGAGAAAAGAAATAGATAACCCTTTGAAAGCCGTCAAAGTATGTGGTCATTGAGGCAAGATAACATATCCTCTGTGGCAGGGTAAGTCCCTTTTTTAACAGGGGGTTATCCCTTATAAATACCTGCATGGCTCCCTGGCCCCACCTGAGCCTCTGGGCCTGAAAGGGATAAAGCACAGGGGCAGCAATGCCATAGGCAAGGCTCTCATTGTGATAAATAGATTTATAGCCTTTTGCATGGAGTTTTATAGACGTATGGATGTCCTCTGTTACTGTGCCTGTTGCAAAGCCTCCAATAGCCTCTAAAGCCTTACGCCTGAGCACAGCGCAACTGCCGCAGAAAAAGGCTGCATTCCACCTGTCCTTTCCCGGCTGTATAAGTGAAAAGAACAGAGACTGCTCTGTCCAGACATTTTTACCATTTGTAAGCCTGTGCTGAAAGGAATCCACATTGTAGAAATCCTGTGGAATCTGGACAAAGGCTACTTTCTCATCATTGAAATATCCGAGGAGTTTGTCGAGGAAATCAGGCTGGGGCACATGGTCTGCATCAAAGACAGCTATAAATTCTCCATTCGTCCTCGGAAGGGCGTAGTTGAGGTTTCCTGCCTTTGCATCCCTGTTGTCTGGCCTTGCTATATATTCACATCCGAGTTCCTTTGCAAGCGCCCTAACCTCTGGCCTTCTTCCATCGTCGAGGAGGTATGTTTTATGTGGATATTTCATTTTAAGACATCCGAGCACAGTCTTTCTGAGTAAATCAGGAGGCTCATTCAGGGTCGTGATAAAGACATCAACAGTTAATCCGTGTCTGAGGGTAATAGGAACTCTTTTCTTCAGCTTCCAGACCATGAAGAAAAACATCAGGGTGGTTATAAATCCATAGACCTCAGCACTGTAAAGAACAATGGAGAAGGTCAAGGCATCAAGGTTAAATGTGCTAAGACGATAGATGAGATAATATGTACTTACACACAGAGAGAGAAGGGCAAGGGTATGAATCCACCTCTCTCTTTTTTCATAAGGGATATCCTTTTCCATACATTATTTCTCCTTGGGACGTTCTAATTCCGCTCCTAAATTTATTTCGAGGGAGGAATCTTTAATGAGAACGATTTCTCGTTACACTCGAAATGACACTTTCGCTCTGGAGCAGGCTTCAGCGAAAATCCATAGAAAAGCACAAGAACAGAAATATATCTTAACTAAAGAAAAATTCCTGTCAAGATGTTATTTTTCTTAACAACCAATTTTTACCCCGAAGCGTCGGGGTAAAAATTTCGTGTTTAGGTTCGGTACGAATCTCCGACTACAAACCTGAACCCACATGTTTTACAAACAAAATAATAGCAAGAAGCATACAAAAAAATAAAAGCTTATAAAACAAGGGGTTACAAAGCGCAGGCAACCGTCGTGCAAAAAATTCTGACACTTTTTGTTAAACCCCTGGCAAGTTATTTTTTAGGCTCTTTTTTAAGCTCTTTCACTGTTTCAACATTCCTGAAGACCTGCATGCAGAGGTTGCCCATCGGATATAAATATACCTTAACCCCGAGGTTCCCCTCAGCGCTCAGATATATGCGCTGCTGGCCTTCTTCTTCTATTTTGATCTTCACCCCGCGTTTTTTGTAGGAGTTTATCCACCACTCTGCCTCTGCCTTGCATGCTCCAATAGTCATAATAACAGTGTTATGCACGGTCATGCATCCACCACCTTTGAGAGAGACAACTGTTATTGAGTTGTGGGTCTTCCCGCCTGTCTGAAAGTCAATGGTAACGCTCTTTGCATCACGGTCAAAGGTCGCATACCAGACAACTTCTGCAGGAAGCCTCATATTCAGACTTTCCTGACAGCGAGGGTTGAGGATATTAATTACTTCTTCGGAAATGCCCTTTTTTATTAACTGCTTTTTTATCTCCTCAGGCGACTGGGCATAAGAATGCACCGCAAGATAACACACTGAGAAAACAACAAAAATAAAAATAAGGCATAACTGTCCTTTAACAATCGGACCTGAACATTTCCGATGTATCATTAAACCTCTAAACCTCCTTTCCGAAGCAGTAAATAATAGGGAGAAGCGGAGGTCTTCATAAAACTTCTCCCTGTTAATCAATGCCAGGGCAGAGTCGGAAGATTCTGGATAGTATTTCCCAGTACCTGAATGATTTGAATATTTACTATCATATTGTTCGTCACAATATTGCCACTTCAGGGGACCTGTGTTATCTGGAATATACCTTTTGAACCACCGAGATCGCCAACAGATGCCTGAATATTTACTTGCGTGCCTTCAGGAAGGCTTGCCTTCGCTATGCTACCTGCTGTGCCTGTATTGCCGCCTGTTACAAGGGTTGCATTGTAATTTCCAAGGGTGTCCCACCACCCCTCAAAAAGCACTGAAAAGTTGAAGCCCATATAAGTTCCCCTCAGGCTGTTCATCTCTTTCTCATTGATGGCCTTTCCAAGGACCTCCCCGTTCACCTCAAGTCTGTCAGAATAGATCCCTACAAATGCCCCCGCAGGCGTCGTCCATACAACAACCAGCGCCATCAGCGATGCTACCAATAAACGCTCTGTGAGCCTTAAAACATTACTAACCGGTGGCCTCATGGCTGTGTTGAGCGTAAGCGTAAGGTCTCTGTCTGTTTTCTTATACACTACAAAGACCACACTGTCCCATGATTCCATAAACTCTTCAAGCGGGACTGCCCTGTTTCCGGCAGCCGGGTCAGCTAAATAAGCCCTTCCGTCTTTTACGCCTTTAAGAACCACGAAGTGTGTATAGCCCCTCGTATTCATAAGGACAATGGTCGGGATTCTGAGCTTTGACAGGTTTTCGGCCTTTACCTTATAGCCGTTTGCCTGAAAACCATGTCTTTCTGCGTATTTCTTCATGTCGAGAAGGGAAAAGCCCTTCTCCTTTATCAGATCCTGATCGCCCTTTGCTATCATGTCCTTTACAATCTCTTCCTCTTTTACCCCTTCAACGCCATAAAGATATTTAAAAATCGTTGCCATTGATGCCGCACCACAGCTAAAGTCATACTGCTGAGGGACAATGTCTTTAAACCTCATCTCCCTTACAGAGACAACCTTTTTGCTTAAATATCCGCCAAAGTTTGTCCTGACCATAACTGTGGTAGCGCCAGAGCTATCTTCTTCTTTTTGGGGCTCAGATATTTTAGCTACAGCAGGTTTCTCTTCTTCTTTTTTAACATTTTTGACCTCAGGGCTTGAATTTAAAACATAGAGTATTAATGAATTTCCCTTCAGAGAGGGTTTAACTTCAGCAGGTGCAGTTAGGGTAATATCAAGCCTTGCCAGAGACTGAGGGTCATCAATCTTAGTAGGCACTATTTCCATAATCCCATCCCTCCCAACAACAATTTTCTCAGTAAATTTACCGTGGTCTATATTGTTGAGCTCTACCACTACCTTATGCGGGTCTGATGTCTTATACATGGCATAAGTAAATGGAGAATTACTTTCTATTTGAATTTCTGTAAAACCGGCTTTTTCTTTGACGCTTATATTTGCAATAGCAGGTT
>JACROP010000154.1 GCA_016214385.1 Nitrospirota bacterium | reverse complement strand
GTCTATATCGATTTCTTCATCATAGGAAGAATGGCGTTCAGCATGGAGGGGGCTCCAGTCTTTTTTTCTGCCCTGCGCCTTTAAAAAGGCCTTTGTCTGCTCATCTGAAGGGAATACTGATGTGGTTGCTCCGAGTTCAGCACCCATGTTTGCAATTGTTGCCCTTTCAGGGACTGTTAGATTATTTAAGCCAATTCCGCTGTATTCAAATATCTTACCAACACCACCTTTTACACTCAGCCTTCTAAGAAGCTCAAGAATTATGTCTTTTGCACTAACCCATGGAGAGAGGCTTCCCTCTAAATTCACGCGGACAATTCTCGGCATTATCATCCAGAAGGGCTCGCCGGCCATGGCCATTGCCACATCGAGACCGCCTGCACCAATAGCCAGCATACCCACGGCTCCAGCATTGGGTGTATGGCTGTCTGAGCCGAGCAGGGTTACACCAGGCTTTGCAAATCTTTCAAGGTGCACCTGATGGCTGATACCATTGCCTGGCCTGGAAAAATAAACCCCATACTTAGAAGCTATGCTCTGCAGGAATCTGTGATCGTCTGCATTTTCAAAGCCTGTTTGAAGGGTATTGTGATCCACATAACTAACAGATAAAGTCTTTACCTCTGGTATGCACATGGCCTCAAATTCAAGGTACGCCATAGTGCCTGTTGCATCCTGGGTAAGGGTCTGCTCTATAGATATTGCAATCTCTTCTCCTCGTATCATGGCTCCTGATACGAGATGGGAGGATATTAGTTTTTCGGCTACATTCATATCCAAACTCTTACTTATCACTTTCCACTTCCCATCAGGCTGTTGAAAAACTGAGTTTTGGTGTCATCTTAACGACTCTAAGATTTCGCGCCGAGTTTACCCCGCACCATTGTGGTGCTGGGTTTACCCTGACACGAAGTGTCATTTCGAGTGTAACGAAAAATCTTAAGATTCCTCACTTCGTTCGGAATGACAGAAAGCGAAGGGCTCGAAATGACAGAAAAGAGGCTTTTTCAACAGGCTGTCATGTGTTTGATTATCATCTCCTTAGCCTTCCGCAGTATTTCCCTATCGCCTTTATAAGATAAAACCTGTTCTGCTTCCTCTATTGGGAACCATTTTGCATCATCCACTTCCATGTCATGATCTTCCGTGTTTCCACTCAGGTATTTCATCAAAAAAAAGTGGACAGTCTTATGATACTTTATATTCTCGTTTTTCAGAAAGTACCAGTAAGAAATATCCCCTATCTTGTCGATGACTTCTCCCACAAGGCCTGTCTCTTCTTCTACTTCTCTGAGGGCGGTTGCCCGTGGTTCTTCGCCTTTATCTACAAGCCCTTTTGGGAGACACCAGACAGTCTTATCCTTTACTGCCACGAGCGCAACATTGACGCTGCCGTCGCTGAATTTGAAGATAACTCCACCTGAAGAAATCTGTCTCTTTATAGAGGCTGGCCTCAAAACATTTTCCCGGTTATCAATCTCAAGATATCGTTATATATGGCTAAGGTCATAATGGCGATTATTATTGCAAAGCCAATTTTTTGTGCCAGAAGGATGGTCTTTTCTTTAAGGGGCCTTTTCCTTATCGCCTCAATGGAAAGAAACATCAAGTGTCCCCCATCAAGAATCGGGATTGGAAAGAGGTTTAAGATGCCGAGGTTTATACTTATAAATGCCATAAATTTCAGATACAGCAAGATACTTATAGATGCGGCTTCTCCTGATTGTTTTATAATTGTTATAGGCCCGCCTATGGTTTTAGGAGAGATCGCCCCTGTCACTATTTCTTTTATCGCTCTCAAGACCAGGATACTCGTCTTATAAATGGCCTCGATTCCTTTTATCGGAGCATTTAAGGCATTCTCGGATGTTATACTGTGGAAAGGGTTTTTAGATTTAACTATGCCTATTTTCCCGACAAATATCTCTTGACCTTTAATGTCAATCTCTTTAACAGGTTCAGGTGTAATACCAATCATTAAGAGCTTGCCATTTCGTTCTATCTCGATTTTTATTTTTTTCCCAGGATGTTCTCTGATAATACTGATCAGGTCAAACCATGTGTCTATTGTTTTATCATTGATCGTTTTAATTTTATCTCCGACTTTGAGCCCTGACCTTTCGGCAGGGGAGCCTTCTACGACTTCATCAATTGCTGGCGTAATAGCATCTAAGTTGGGGATATTTACAGGTAACCCATATGCAAGGAAGAAGACAAAGATAACATATGCTAAGAGCACATTAGATAAAGATCCCGCCACGACAATCGCCATCCTTTTCCATACAGGCTGGTAGTTATATGCCCTCGCTTTATCTTCCTCTTTTAATTCTTCTCCAGGGGTCTCTCCAAGCATTTTTACATAGCCGCCGAGGGGTATGGCTGAAATCATGTAATCTGTTTCACCGATCTTCTTTCCGATCAGTCTCAGGCCAAAGCCGAGGGAAAACTTCTGGACAGAAACCCCCATCAGCTTTGCAATTATAAAATGCCCGAGTTCATGGACAAAAATAAGGATGCCCAGAAGCACTATGGCTGAGAGAACCGTCATGTTAATTTAATATCTCCATAATTTCTTTTGCCTTTTCTTTTGCCCATCCTGCAGCTTCTAAAACATTTTTAATACTAACACACTTTTCTGGATTATGGGAATTCATCGTGTCAGCAATGACAGTGGCGATCTCCTTTAAGCTTATCTTTTTATTCAAAAAAGCCTCTACAGCAACTTCGTTGGCAGCATTAAGCACAGATGGCATGGTGCCACCAACTTTTAAGGCTTTATAGGCAAGGGAAAGGCACGGGAATTTCTCATTATCAGGCTTCTCAAAAGTAAGCTCCCTCACTTTCAAGAGATTAAGGGGAGGCAGGACCTTATCGAGTCGCTGTGGATATGAGAGTGCATAGCATATCGGCCCCTTCATATCAGGGACAGACATCTGGGCCAGGATGCTTCCGTCAATAAATTCAACCATAGAATGCACTATGCTCTGCGGATGAAGAATGACCTCTATCCTCTCTGCCGGGATTCCAAACAGATAGTGAGCCTCGATTACCTCCAAACCCTTGTTCATTAAAGTAGCTGAGTCTATTGTAATCTTTCTTCCCATTGGCCAGTTGGGATGTTTTAATGCCTCCTCAGGTGTAACTGTTTTGAGGTCAGAGGCAGACAGCCTGATAAACGGGCCTCCTGATGCTGTCAGCATAAGTTTTTGAACTTCTTCTATCCTTCTGCCGTTAAGGCACTGAAATATGGCACTGTGTTCACTGTCAACAGGTATGAGCATAACTCCCATCTTTGATACCGCATCCATGATTAAAGGCCCTGCCATCACCAGCGCCTCTTTGTTGGCAAGGGCTATGTCGTTACCGGCATTAATTGCCGCAAAGGTCGGCAGCATCCCGGCAGAACCGGTGATTGCTGATACGACCATATCAGCCTCATCAAGTGCTGCAACCTCAATTAATCCTTCAATGCCTGAGGAAATCTTGACTGACAAATGCTTTTTCTTTAACTCTGATGCAGCAGATTCATCAAAGACTGCCACAGCCCTGGGCTTGTAGGCGATTATTTGAGACTCGAGTAGCCTTGTGTTGCCTCTGGCAGTAAGGCCAACAACTTGAAATTTATCGGGGTGGCGGCTAATTACCTCAAGGGTGCTCTGCCCGATAGAGCCTGTTGAACCCAGGATAGAAATCTTTTTCAAAGGATCCTCAATAAATAGTAAAGGACCGGGCCTGCTATGATAATGGAATCGAGTTTATCGAGCATGCCTCCATGCCCTGGAATTAAATTGCTCGAGTCTTTTACACCAGCATCCCGTTTAAACATTGATTCCAGTAAATCACCTGCTATTGCCGAGGCCCCTAAAATTATACCAATAAATGCAGCGTTAATTCCTGTTATTGCCATGGATGGAAAAAGGCCTTTTATAATTATGGAACCTAAAAGACCTCCAATGAGGCTACCGATTGCCCCTTCTATTGTCTTATTCGGGCTTACTGACGTATAGAGTTTGTGCTTCCCGATACTGCTGCCGATATAAAAGGCCAGGCTGTCTGAAAGCCAGACAGAGGCAAAAAGCAGGAGGATGTATTCCTTTCCACGGGCTATAAGTGGAAACATGAAGCTTAAAAGACAGGGGATGTAGAGAAGCCCCAGGACTAATGTCCCTGCATCTTTCATTGCACCTGCGGGCGTCCTTATTACGAGGAGCCTTAAGAGCAATAAAGCAAAGACAAATATAAAGAGGGCATCTTTAAAATAAGCTGGCAGGAAATGGGCTGTATAAAAGAGTATTCCACCTGAAAGCACGCCTGGAATAGATAGCGCTGCTGGCAGCCGGTACATGAGGTAGAACTCGTACAGGGCAATAATGCCCACACAGAAGATAAGGACAAAAAAGTATATAGAAGGCAGATAACTGATATAGAGATAGAATAACGGTAGAACGATTATTGCGATTAAGAGCCTTTTGAGATGCATTATTTTTCTCTCAAAGGCAGGGCTCCGAATCGCCTGTTTCTCCGCTGGTAATCGAGGATAGCAGCTATAAATTCTTCCCTTCCGAAGTCAGGCCAGAGGGTTTCTGTAAAATACAACTCTGAGTAGGCAGATTGCCAGAGGAGGAAATTGCTCAGCCGCATTTCTCCGCTTGTGCGTATTATCATGTCCGGCTCAGGGATGCCACTTGTGTAAAGGTGTCTTTCAAAGGTGCTTGTGTCAACGCTTTCTGGTTTCACTCCGTCGCCGAGCATGCGTATTACTGCCTTTAATATTTCTTCCCTTCCACTGTAACTTAATGCGCTGATGAGTAAAAGCCCTGTGTTATGTGCTGTTGCGGCCTCGAGCTCTCTTAAGAGATTCTGGATGCCAGAAGGAAGTTTTTCAATTTCTCCGATTGACCTGAATACCACATTGTCTTTTACAAGCCTTTTCATTTCTGCCCTGAGATAAAATTCAAGTAAGCCCATCAGGGCGTTAATCTCCTGCTCTGGCCGCTGCCAGTTTTCCATTGAAAAGACATAGAGGGTAAGGGCTTTAAGGTTTAGCTCCATAGAGGCGTCTATTATTTCCCTGACCCTTTTCACACCTACCCTGTGCCCCTCAATTCGTGGAAGCCCCCTGAGTTCAGCCCAGCGGCCATTGCCGTCCATTATTATTGCTATGTGTTCTGGATTCATTTTAGTTTTTATCATCAGGACTTCGCTCCTCCTATTAATAAAAATTTTCGACCCCAGATTATGCATTAAGAAAACCACAGAGGCACAGAGACACAGAGTTTTTAAAATCTATTTTTATTTTTTATCATTTCTCAGTGTCTCAGTGTCTCTGTGGTTAACGCTTTTTTGAGTTTATTTCCCTGAAAGACGGTAATAGTAAAGCGTTCTGCTGGCAAAGGCATCGCCATGGAGGACTTTCGAGGCTTTTGATAAAAAGCCGGGCTTGCTGGCAAGGAAGAGGGCTCCGCCTTCGACCCAGCAATCTGTTACCATACCGTCGATGCCCCTTAATATTAAGCTTTCATCCATTATGCCACCGTCCCACCATAACGAGTATACTTCCGCCCCTTTGTATCCAAACCCCCTCATCATAGAGATAAACGGGATATTTTTTACGACAATGGCCTCCTGTCCCCGCTCTGTTTTGACAGTTATAATTCTGCCTTTCACATACCATTTTTTTATGGGTTGTTCTACTCTCATAGTTTGTCTTTCAAAGAAAATCTCATACCCGCCATACGTCTCTTTGCTTCTCCATATCCTGCCGCCACGGTCATAGAGATTTAAATAACCATCATCATCGAGGGCGAGGACTTGCGGCTTGCCCTTTCCCTGCCAGTCCACATAAACAAAGCCATAAATATCAATTTTAGCAGGAAGGTCAATGGGCTTGCCAGGCTTATAAGCGCCATTTTCCCATATTCCTTTATATACAGGTCCGAAGAATGCATCGTATTTGCTGAACTCCTGCATCAGAAGCGATTCCCCCATTACCCTGAAGAAGTATGGTGCTTTATCCCACAGCTTTCTGTAACCTTCTGCCGGGTCGTATTCTAAAACGTAAGAGTTCATTGTAGCATCTCCCCTGGGGGTTGTATCATCTTCCCTCAGGATTGTAGCACCTCCCCTGAGGGATGTGACAAATATCTCTGCTCTTCCATTACCGTTGAGGTCGAGTATGTCGATTGAAAGGTGCTCTTCTGAAGCAACGCCTTTTACATGCCATATCTCTTTCAGCTCGTCTTCATAGGTATAAATCCTTATATCTTTGCCATCGCTTATAACAAGCTCTTTTTTGCCATTGCCGTCAACATCTCCCATTGCAATAAGGCGGCCGCCTGAAATTTCATGGCTCCTCCATGGCTCTCCCTTTGCTGAGCTCAGGAAAGGGATTTCTTCTTTAGTTTTAAGCTCTTTTGCAATGGCAGGGCCGACAACAGATTCAAGTTCTGCAAAGACCCTGGTGTCTTCAACCCAGAATAATTTTGCCTTTATAGACATGGTTTCTTTGCTGGAGGGCGTTGAAAATATGAGAAATGCCTCTGCACCGAGGCTTTTGGCAACACTGCTTAAATCTTTCGGGTCATAGGACCTTACATAAGACTCCAGGATATCAAAACGCCTTGATTCTTTCAGAGAGTTGTAAAATACTTCGGATAGTGCCCAGTCTGCATCCTTTTCCTGAAAGAATGCGAGTTTTATCCTCGAAGAGGTTATTCTTATCTTATCGCCATTCAGAGGTGTGCCTGAGACTGCTATAGCTATGGATGAATCTTCAAGAACCTCTTTTATTTGCAGCCTCCCAATAAATTTTTCGGTTTTACCTATCAGCTCTTTTGTAACAGGATGGTAAAAAGGTTCGCCTTCCCTGAAAACTGTAAATCTCATTCCTTGCTTTATGCCATGGTTTTTCCCGAGGTTTACTCTGAAAGGGCCGTTGTCCGAGCCTGTTATCCGCCCCTCAAAGGGCTTGAAATATGAAAGCACACCATCCCTGACCGCGTATACAGGGTTTTCTCCCTTGC
>JACROP010000153.1 GCA_016214385.1 Nitrospirota bacterium | reverse complement strand
GCTGTTTCCTCTTCTGTTTCTTTTGTAAGACCTGACAGGGTCTCTTTTATAAGCTCTCTTTCTATGCCCCTCTTTGTGAGCAAAGCCCTTATGCCTTCTCTGCCAAGACCCTTCCCCTCTACAGCAACCCTGAGGAGCTCAGACGCCAGGGCACTATCCCTTATGAAACCTTCCTGCTCAAGGGCAGCGATTGTAGAGTCAACCGTGTCTGTATCAAATCCTTTTTGAACAAGCCTCTCTGTCAGCTCTTTCCTGCTCCTTGAGCGATAGCTAAGGAGTCTTAATGCGTAAACCCTGGCCTCCTCAGCGGGCGAACCTCTCAATCTTGGGTTTTTCCTCCTCACTCTTCACCGCTCCTCCACCTTCTTCCCATGCATCACTCGTGGACTGAATGCCTTTGACTTTAAGGGCAAAATCATCAGGATTTGTGGCCCTTCTCAGGGCGTCTTCATATGTAATAAGGCCATCTCTATAAAGCTGCATGAGAGACTGGTCAAAAGTCTGCATACCATACTGGCTTAGGCCCTGGGCAATAACATCAGGGATGAGCTTTGTTTTGTCCGAATCTGTAATACAGTCTCTGACAGTAGCAGTTGAAATCATTATTTCAACAGCAGGCACTCTCCCTTTCTCATCGGCCCTCGGAACAAGTCTCATTGAGATAACTCCTTTAAGGACAGCCGCCAGTTGAAGCCTCACCTGCTTGTGCTGATACGGAGGGAAAACTGATATAATTCTGTTAATGGTCTCTGTTGCGTCCACTGTATGCAGGGTGCTGAGCACAAGGTGACCTGTCTCAGCAGCAGTAAGCGCAGTCTGTATTGTCTCAAAGTCCCTCATCTCGCCAACGAGGATGACATCAGGGTCCTGCCTCAATGCCTGCCTCAGCGCCCTGCTGAAGGACTCTGTATCAGAGCCAACTTCACGCTGATTGACTATGCTGCTTTTGTCCCTGTGAAGGAACTCTATAGGGTCTTCGATGGTAACTATGTGACAGGTCTTGTTTGAATTTATGAAGTCTATCATTGCTGCTAAGGTTGTCGATTTTCCACTGCCCGTTGTACCAGTCACAAGTATAAGCCCTCTGGGTTCCAGTGCAATCTTTTTCAGGACAACAGGGAGGTGCAACTCCTCTATCTCAAGTATCCTCATTGGAATAACCCTGAAGACCATGCCAATAGTGCTTCTCTGAACAAAGATATTGCACCTGAAACGGCCAAGGCCTGGCACGCTGTAAGCAAGGTCGATGTCATTTTTCTTTTTAAAGGCATCCCTCTGACCTGCGTTCATTACAGAAAAAGCAATATTTACAGCATCCTCAGAAGTCAATCTCTGCTCATCCCGTATTGGAGAAAGTTCTCCGTTAATGCGAACAATCGGAGGGCTGCCAACCTTTATGTGAAGGTCTGAGGACTCCTTTGAAACAGCTTTTTTAAGAAGAGCATTGATATCAACAGGCATAACTTACCTCCTTTGGTTGTAAGCCTCTAATATCCTGGACTCGATTGCTTTTGCTATCTCCGGGTTTGACTTCATATATTCTTTGGCATTCTCACGGCCCTGGCCTATCCTGCTACCATTATGAGAATACCAGGCACCTGATTTTTCTATAATCCCCTTTTCGACACCGAGGTCAACAATCTCACCAACCTTTGAAATACCCTCGTTAAAGTATATATCAAATTCAGCCTGTTTAAACGGGGGGGCAACTTTATTTTTTACCACCTTCACCCTTACTCTGCTTCCAACAGCCTCCTGGTTTTCCTTCAGATTGTCTATCTTTCTGATATCAAGCCTGACAGAAGAATAAAACTTCAGGGCATTGCCACCAGTTGTAGTCTCAGGGTTACCGAACATAACGCCTATCTTCATCCTGATTTGATTGATAAAAACAACAGTAGTCTGACTCCTTGAGATGGCTGCTGTCAGTTTCCTTAATGCCTGGCTCATCAGCCTTGCCTGTAGCCCCGGCAGGCTGTCTCCCATTTCACCTTCAATCTCTGCTTTGGGTACAAGAGCAGCCACAGAATCTATAACAATCAAATCCAGGGCGGCACTCCTGACCAATGCCTCTGCAACTTCCAATGCCTGCTCCCCTGTATCAGGCTGACTTATCAGGAGGTCTCCGACTTTTACTCCGAGTTTACCTGCATAATTAACATCAAGGGCATGTTCTGCATCTATAAAGGCTGCAACTCCCCCGGCCTTCTGGGCCTCTGCAATTGCATGCAGGGCTAAAGTAGTCTTTCCAGAAGACTCAGGGCCAAATATCTCTATTACTCTCCCTCTCGGATACCCACCAACCCCCATGGCCATATCCAGCCCAATAGAACCAGACGGGATCGTAGCTACCTCTGCAGTTATCTCATCAGCGCCGAGCCGCATTATAGCGCCCCTGCCAAATTGTTTTTCTATCTGTGAGATCGCCATTTCAAGGGCTTTTGAACGCTCTTTATCAGACATTTCCCCCTCCTTGCCCCAGGGTAAGCTCAGCGAGTCTTGTATACTGGGCTCCTGTGGGCCTTAAATCACTTTTCATTAAAGATATGGATTTTACCTCCATAAACCCAAAAATGTCTTCTTTATGCAATTGCATTACCTCAATCAATCTTTCACGCCCTCTAAATGACTTTACCCTGCCCAGAGTCAGATGAGCTGTAAATGGCCTGTCTTCTTTCTCAAAACCCAGGGAGGCCATCTCCTTTTCAATAGCTGCCTGAAGTCCTGCAAGGATATTATTGCCTTCCACACTGACCCACAGAACCCTCGGAGCCCTTATATTTGGAAACATCCCAGCACCTCTGACCTCAAGATTAAAAGGCGGATATTCTCTGCATATTCGGTCCATTGTATTTACAATCTCCTTAATATTTTCTTCCTCAACATATCCAAGAAATTTGAGCGTAAGATGCATACCATCAGGTCTAACCCATTTAACATCAGCCTCGGTTTTCTTCAACTCTTCCTGTAGATTATTCAGGGCAATCTTTACTGTTTCAGGCAGCTCTACTGCAATAAAACACCTCAGGCTCAAATCTGTAAATGCTCCCTTAATAGTGATAGGGCAGCAGATGATGCCTGATCTTTTATCTCTTCCCTGCTGCCGGAAAATTTAAATTCCCGGGAACAAACGCCCTTCTCAAAAGAAAGGGCAACATATACAAGCCCTGCTGATTTACCTTCCATTGAATCAGTCCCTGCTACCCCTGTTACTGCCAGGCCAAAACTGGTTTTAGCACGCTTCCTTACAGCCTGCGCCATGGCCTGTGTAACCTCTGCGCTAACTGTGCCATACTGCTCAATAAGCCCCTCTTTGACCCCTAAAAATCTGGTCTTAGCTGCCTTGGAATAGCATACCACAGAATACTCAAAATATGCAGAGCTTCCTGGGACATTTGTAATCCTGTGGGAAAGGAGCCCCCCTGTGCAGGACTCGGCTATTGAGAGGGTCAGGCTTTTCTTAATTAGGAGCTCGCCAATCTCCTGCTCAATGGTTATCATCTGCAAATAATCTCATTCCTTAGTTTGCAACCAAATATCTCCACAGTTGTATGCATATATTGGCGTAAAAAGCAGCCACGAGGTCATCAAGCATAATGCCAAGACCTCCTTTAACGCTGCGTTCAATGAGCCTTATTGGTGGAGGCTTCAGGATATCAAAAAATCTGAAGAGGATAAAAGCAGATAGCAGGTAAGTGATTTCTTTTGGTAGGAATAAAACAGACAAGAGAAACCCTGCAAATTCATCTATGACTATACAGTGTGCATCCTTTTCTTTAAAAAGAATCTCTGCCCTTCTTGAGGCAAAAACACCGGTAACAAAGACCGCTGAAATGGTCAGGATATAAACTGAAACAGGCAGGTCTTTTATAAGCAAAAATGTGACAAAGCCGGCAAGACTCCCGAAAGTCCCAGGTGCTACAGGCAGGTAGCCTATAAAACCCAGTGTTGCGATGTTTTTTGATAATAATTGGCTAATGGTATTAGATTGAACTTCTTTTGTTCTCAGCCTTATTCCTCAATTATATTGTAGCTGAAGTTTATCTCTGCAGAGCCTTCAAGGGTTGCCTTGACCGAGCAGTACCTCTCCATTGAGAGTTCAATAGCCCTTTTTACAGCTTCTTCTGAGAGGTTGCGGCCTGTCACTATATATTCTATAGCGATGTCGGTGAATCTTTTAGGATAGCTCTCTGCCTTCTCTCCTTTTACACTAATCTCAAGGCCTCTGATATCCTGTTTTTTCTTTTTAAGTATGGATACTACATCCATGCCAGAGCATCCGCCAAGCCCGATAAGGAGAAGCTCCATTGGCCTTACGCCTGTATTATTGCCGCCCACAGATGCATCGGCATCCATTACTATTGCATGACCTGAATCAGCACTGCCAACAAACTGCATGCCATTAACAAAGGTTATTTTTGCGTTGCTCATAACTCACCTCCATTGTTTTCTAAACTTTAGAGAATATCCTGCCTTTTGTCAATTTCATGAGAAAGTTATGTTAAGATTAAGTCATGT
>JACROP010000152.1 GCA_016214385.1 Nitrospirota bacterium | reverse complement strand
GTTTCTGCAACAGATGCTATAGGTATAGCGAATGTCTCTCCTGATACATTGACCAGCAGGGCCTTAATAATTACAAGGGTTATTGGAAGAGTTAGAATAAAAACAGCCCCTTTCCCGACTTCTGTTTCAACGTCTACAAAACCTCCAAGGGCGGCTATTTTATTTTTGACTACATCCATGCCGACCCCCCTGCCTGAGACCTCACTGACCTCTGCCTTGGTACTTAACCCGGGGAGAAATATCAGATCAATGATTTCTTGTTTACTTAAAACCTGCTCCTCAGGGATTAATTTCCTTTCGCGTGCTTTTAGTAAAACTTTATTCATATCAATACCTGCACCATCGTCGTGGACTTCGATTATCACATGGTTACCTTTTGGAAAAGCCCTCAGGGTTATGGTTCCCTTTTCTTTTTTGCCCGAGGCCTTTCTCACATCTGGAGGCTCTATGCCATGGTCGATCGCATTCCTGATGAGGTGTAACAGGGGGTCTATGACTTCTTCAGCGAGGAGTTTGTCGATTTCTGTCTCTTCACCAAAAAGCTCCAGGTCTATTTCCTTACCTATCTCCATTGTGTACCGCCTTACAACCTGTGCGAGTCTTGTAAATATCTGTCCAATTGGAACCATCCTTATTTCGAGAATCTGGTCCTGTAGCTCGGCCAACCTGCGCTCCAGCGTCTGCGAAATCTTGTGGACATCGAGGGTAAGAGCTGCATAACCAAAACTCTCGGCCAACTCCTTACCAATTCTGCTCACGGCTCCCTTTGCCAATACAAGTTCTCCAACAGTATTTAAAATTCTATCCAGCTTCCCAATATCGACCCTGACTGTATTAGTTGTACTCTTTAAATATGTCTCCTGACTCTTTACTGCGGGTTCGCTGACGCCCCTCGGAGGAATCACTTCCTCTACACTAAAATCCTGCGAGAGCTTTTTTATATCATTAGTATTAGATGTGCTTGCAAAAAGAAGCATAAAAGATATTTTGCCTGCTGGTACACCTGTAGAGCTCGGGAGAGTGGCAATAATCTCACCAATTTCTTTTAGTTTAGAGCTCACGGACTCAAGCAACTTGTCAAATATTGTAAGGTCAAAAACAGCTTTGACCTGATAAATCCCTTTCCCCTCATTAATACTACTCCTTAGCCTGTGCTCTTCATACTCGGATAGAACCTTGATGATTGATGGATCAATTGGATAGGACTCCAGGGAGGGGCCTTTTAACTTTGATTTTGCTTTCTCCCTGAAAGACTCTATGGCCTGGAGGGTTTTACTTATATCCGCAACTTCCTTACCTGTACTGGCCTGTCCGATAAGATTTTTTAAAATATCTATATTGCTAAAGATAAAATTGATTGTTTCTTTGGTAAATTCAATCTTCCCCAACCTTAAGTCGTCTAAGAGAGATTCGAGTGTATGGCTGAGGTCTGTAATGTTTTTAAGACCAAAGAGGCCTGATAGTCCTTTGAGGGTATGTATCGAACGAAAAACAGAGTTAAGGGTGTCAGGATTAAAAGCATTTAAAAGCGCCAGGAGGCCCTTCTCAACTTCTGCAATAATCTCCTCTGACTCAGCGATAAATTCCTTTTTAGAGCCTTTCACAGGTTTAAAGCTCCTTTCACCATGTTCTGTAAGTCCTCTGATTTGAAAGGTTTTGTGATATATCCAAAAGCACCCATGGCCAACCCCCTTTTTTTATCCTCCTCGCTCCGCTCTGTAGTAACAATTATCAGGGGGATGTCCTTATAGTTCGGGTTCCCTTTTACAAAATTTATCAGCTCAAGGCCATTTATGTCAGGCATATTAATATCAGTAATTATCAGATCGAAATGCTGGGTAGGCAAGGTCTTTAAGGCATCAAAACCTGAAGATGCCTCAACTGTATTAAAGTCACCGATTTCCTCTATAACAGCCCTTATAAAAGACCTTGTGGTTGCTGAATCTTCAACGATGAGGACAGACTTCACATATACCTCCTTTCCTGTGCTCTATGGGGTATCTGCATCGGGGGACGAATCCCCCTTAAATTTTTCAAGCTCTTGCACCCTTCGCTCCAGAAGGGATTTTTCTAAAGCAAGCCCTGCCTGACTTATAAATATCTCTAACCCTTCTGTTTCCCCAAAAGACTCTCCTGTGAGGGAATTATCACAGTAAAGCAGTGCCACTGTCTTGCCCTCAGCAACTATAGGAAATATAGCACATTCTTTCGGCCAATCACTACCAAGTTCTGATAAAAGCAATTCGGTACCCTCATCTCTATCCACACGGCCATAATAGTTAAATTGGCTTGAGATTATCTTTGAAAAAAATGGGCTGCGGGCAAGGGGAATCGTTATCTCCCTTATTTTGTCATCTGCGCCTTCAAGGCCAAGGCCGAACTGCCCGAGTCCTGCCATGGAGGTCTTGCCGACCATAAAAAGAATCCCTCGCTGGAAGATATCGCTTGCAAACCTCAATATTAAAAGAGTTATCTCTGAAGTTGTGGTGGGAAACCTGAGCTCTGTAGTCAATGAGCGCAAGGCAGATATATCTCTCCTTTCCGACTTTCCCTCCCATGCGCCCTCCATCCATGGCTCTTCTTTTATAGCCAGATCTTCAGATGGGCTGAATTCCTCCTGTGCCACCTTCTCATCATATACCCTTGCCCCTTCCATCAGGAGATACTCAGGACTTATGCCCTTAGAAAGTTCCCAGCCACAGTCAGAAAGATTAACCTTATTTGCGATATTCATTTCATCGACTTCAAACTGGAAATTCCCATCCTGCCAGAGGAGAAGGTTGTAAACTATTTCCTCCACTCTTTTTTTTACCGCCTTCTCCATTACATCCTTAGAAACCACCCCTAATTCGATAAGAACCTCTGTAATACCTTTCTGGGGTAATCTTTTCTTTACCTCTTTTGCGAGAGAAAAAGTATCTTCTTTAATAATACCCCGCTCAAAAAGCTGCTCTCCGATGTCGCCTTTCAGGAAATCAACCTCTGCCCTTACCACCAGACCATTTCTAAATACAATAGCTGCATTACCATCTTTTCCTTTAATGATAAGGCTTCCGGTTTTTCTTCCAATGCTTAAAATCTGAAATATATCAGACAGTGCTAAATCTTCAAGTCTTCCGACTAAACTCATCTTATCTCAGTCCCCTTCAGGTGTAAGGGGGTCTGTAACCTGTAGGGACTGCCTATATACCCTTTCCTGCCCATACTTACAAAAAGTATAGCAGAGAAAATTACAGGCAGTCAATAAGTTAGGCCGTTTCTTTTCAAGGAGAAAATGATGAGCGCCTTCCCTGCCTTATACGCATCTTTTAGCGCAGTGGGATGCTCAAGGATTGCACCCTTTGCATCTATTCCTGTAAAACTCAACGTATTATGCTCTGGCACGCTTATAGTTCTAAAGAATGCCTTTGCAATAGCCTCTGCACACTGAAAACCGATCTCATTCTTCATTCCTCCAACAAGGAGCAGTAACCCCTTCCTCCCATATTGCTCACCAGGGATAGGCCTCTTCAGAAGATATTTCTCACACCAGAAGGCCTGGCATCTGTCAATCATTATCTTTGCCTGAGCAGAGAGGCTGAAGAAAAATATAGGAGATGCAAGGATAAACCGATGCGATTCTCTTATCGCAGTATAAATCTGCCCCATATCATCTTTTATCTTGCAGATACCCGTTTTATTACATGCCCCGCAGTCCTGACAGGGCCTAATCTTCATGTGGTTAAGGTTAAAGGTCTGTACTTCAAACCCTGAATCTACAATGCCTCGAATAGCCTCTTTCAGAAGAAGCTCTGTATTCCCATTTTTTCTTGGACTTCCAAGAAATGTAATGACCTTCATTGAAATTCCACCAGCCGTCTACCTCTTTCTATCTAATCCTTTCAAATGCATCTTTTGGTGCATTGCACACAGGGCATTTCCAGTCATCTGGCAACTGTTCAAAGGGTGTCCCCTCAGCTTCCTCATCGTATTCATAACCACATACCGTACATCTCCACATCTTTTCCTCCTGCGCATTTTGCAAAACTATCTAAGCCCTAAAATTTCAGATGATATTCCTTTACCTTCCTTGCAAACTCTTTGCCAAACTCATAACACTGTTTTTCATCCTGAGCAGATGGCCTGTAAATAACCTGAACCCCTGGCTCTACTATCTCAAGGCCCATACGCTTGAATTCCTCGTATGCCTCTTTCACTGCGCCACCTCCCCATCCACAACTTCCGAATGCACCAGCAATTCTATTCTTTGGCCTTAATCCCCTGAGGTGGGTCATAAACTCCGCCACTGTTGGGAACATGATATTGTTTAGAGTAGGTGTTCCAATAAGACAACCCCTCGATTTCCAGAATTCCTTAATAGCAATGCTCATGGGTGTTGCCCTGAGTTTGATTACCTTGCAATCAACGCCCTCATCCTTTATCCCCTGCATTATTGGAAGTGTCATATGCTCAGTGCTGCGCCACATGGTGTCATAAATCATGGCAACCCTCAGAGAAGCCTTTCCATTCGCCATATCGAGATACATCTGGATAACCCTCTCAGGCTCTTTCCTCCATATCACACCATGGTCAGGTGCGATCATACTAATCTCCAATCCCGCCTTCTGGATTTCCGCTATCTTTGCCTTGATGAGTTGTCCAAAGGGCATAAGGATGTTTGCATAGTAATCAATCACTGCGTCCTCAAGCTCGGCATGGGAGGCACATTCTACAAACTCGTCATCAAACCGGGCCGATGTAGCGAGGTGCTGTCCAAATGCATCCTGTGATATAAGGAGTTTTGCCTCCTTTACATAAGTCATCATAGAATCAGGCCAGTGAAGCATCGGGGTCTCAAGGAATAAAAGATTGTGCTTACCGATATTCAGGGTATCGCCTGTTTTAACAATCTTAAACTTCCACTTTGATGTATCAAAGTGTCTGTCAAGTCCTTTCTTACCCCTCTCGGTTATATATATGGTCGCATTGGGCGCAAGCTCCATAATCTTATCGATACTGCTTGCATGGTCAGGCTCGATATGGTTTACAATTAGGTTGGCTATCCTTGATGGCTCGATAAGGCTTTTTATATTATCAATGGTAATCTCGTAAAAATCATGTTTTACTGTATCGATTAGAGTAATATTTTCATCAAGAATCAAATAATTGTTGTATGTTGTTCCGTTTGGCGTGACATAGCCGTGAAAATCCCTCACACCCCAGTCTATTGCACCAACCCAGAATATATCTGGTTTAATCTCTATGGCCTTCACGTGTTAGTCCCCCTTGAAAGAATATCGAATGAAACAATTATACTACTAAAATTCAAACATTTGGGGAGGAATTATTGGTAGATTATAAATTTTTTGATGAGGCAATGAGGCCACAGAGCTATAAGTTGGAGTAATGGAGTAATGTATTCTTTTTCCCCAATACTCCACCACTCCATTACTCCATTACTCCATTTCCTTCTATGTTCTCTGTGGCTAAATTTTAATTCTCCCTCTGTGATCAGTCCTAACTCTTAAAGAACCTGTCGAGGATGCCCTTTAACATCCTCGCATGCCTTGCCTCATCTCTTGAGGACTCATCAAAGAAGTCATGGGCAGGGTCGCAATTGCACTCCCTCGATTTTTTTGCGGCCTCTTTCTTTCCTTTGTTTGCACCTATCTCACCTTGAAGCATCTTCTCAAGGTTTTCCTTTGTGTTTTTAGACACGAGGCCATTCATCTCTGCAAACTGCGCTGCATGCATTGCCTCATCCAGTGCAATAGTCTTTAGTGTCTCGGCTACTTCTGGATAACCCTCTCTTTGTGCCTGCCTTGCCATTGCAAGATAGAGACCCACCTCTGTGCATTCTCCCTTAAAATTAGCCATTACAGCATCCTCTACCTCAGTTCCTTTTGATACGCCAATTTCATGTTCATTGATAAGCTCCATTTTAAAACCTCCTGTGTAAATTTTAATCAGGAATCAAAGACTCCCATTAATGTGTCAGTGAATAGTGTCAGTTAAGATTATCAACTGACACTATTCACTGTTTTTGCATTGTGCCCTTTTCACCGCACTTCGGGCACTTTTGTGGTTTGCACCTTCCTTCGCTTGTTGCACCGCATTTGCTGCATTTAAAAACAGCCATCCCATTGCACCTCCTTTTAACAAGAGCATTTTAATATGTTATAGAAATACGGATAGACCGCAAATGGTATTGTGCCTTTGCCGATAACCTTTTCTGTTGCAGCATCCTTAGCTATAATCTTAAGGTCATAACGCCTGGGAGGGGTTCCTTCCTTGAGATTAAAAAATACCTGAGAAGACGCCTTGCCGTCTTTTACGGCAACGGTCTCATCAGAAATAAAAACTCCCATTTTTCTCAGTTCCACATCTTTTATTTCAAGATTTACTTTTGATATATCTCCTTCAAAAGCAAACTCGAATGGTATTATGCGGGTATTGCCAGCAACTACTTCGGGCAATTTTTCACCTGGTCTTTCAGTAATCCATTTGAAATTAGCTGAAGGCCTATCGGCAACTGTATAAGAATAGGCACCAATGATCAGAATGCCTGATAAAACCAGAGTTGATAAAATTATAATAAACTTTACCCTTCTTCCCATATTCTTACTCAATTAAAGATCCTTCTTTTTACATTTTGGGCATATGCCATAAAACTCTATATGGTTTCCGACTATCTCAAATCCTCCTGCCTCATTTGCGGTAATATTGAGAGGATACTTCCTGTGTATATCTACAATACTACTGCATTTAACACATATGAGGTGATGGTGTGGCTCTGTATTCGGGTCGAACCTCTTTCTTGCCGGGTCTATTGTCAGCTCAAGCACCTTACCTTTTTCCTTTAAAATCTCAAGTGTGCTGTACACAGTAGCAAAAGACATCGTTGGATATTTCTTTGATACATTTTTATAGACATCCTCTGCAGATGGATGAGATTTATTGCCCTCAAGGTAATTTAGGACAGCCAATCTCTGAGGGGTCAGCTTAAAACCGAGATCTTTATATTTATTCACCTGGCCTCCAATTCTAATTTAAAATAATTATTACATAAGAATTATTATTTGTCAAGAAGAATTTTATAGTGGAGTTCCCCCAATTTTTTGTTTTTTTGTCCGTCATTCCCGCCCCGTATCAAGTACGGGGTAAACTCCGGCGGGAATCCAATCTGCTTCCGTCATTCCCGCGAAGGCGGGAATCCAATCTTCTCATGTAGTTAAGCTG
>JACROP010000151.1 GCA_016214385.1 Nitrospirota bacterium | reverse complement strand
CACGGAATATGGGTGAAAAGTAGAACATGAATCGTGTTTAATCTTTGGCTTTGTGGAGGAATTCAATATGGCAATAAGAATTGGTATTAAGAGATTTCTGACCGTAATCTTTATGTTGTTTTTCATCCTGGCGGGGAACGCTTTTGCACAATCTCCTGACGCTATTAACCAAGGTTCTGCCTCTCAGAGTGGTATACAGGTAATAGGTATAGGCAATCCTGTGCAACAGTCGCCACAGTCTCAGCCAGTGGCAAATCCGCAACCAACACAACAGCAAATAGAAAAATTATCTCCTGAACAGCGCAAGGCTATTGAATCTGAACTCGGTAAAACAGGAGGTGTCCTCACTCCAGAGGCAATAGAGCAACTGAAGAGCCAGCCCGAATTTAAGGGATTAACTCCTGAAGATATCTTGCAAGGTAAGGAACTTATAGAAAAAAAGAAAGAACCTGAGAGGAAAGAGCTACCAAAGGTCATAGAAAAGACAGTCATCAGCACAGAAGGAAGAAAATCCCTCTTTGACCGCTATCGAGTTGTGGAAAAATATCAGAATGTCTCCACTGAGTTAATGCCTTTTGGCTATGAATTTTTTACAGGGGCAACAGTAAAAGTTCTGACCCAGAGGCAGGACATTCCTGTGCCATCAGACCATGTAGTAGGGCCAGGGGATGAAGTAAAGATACTTCTCTGGGGAAGGGTCAATGCCCAGTACAACCTTGTAATTGATAGAGATGGCAATATAACAATACCGCAGGTAGGGCCACTTACAGTAGCAGGTATGCGTTTTGGTACCATGAAGAATTACCTTATGGAGCAGGCAGAACAGATTGTTGGAGCAAATATAAATGTCACGATGGGTGCACTGAAAAGCATTTCGATATTTGTGCTTGGTGAGGCAAGAAAGCCTGGCAGTTACACAATCGGCTCTTTATCCACAATAACAGACGCCCTTATTTTAGCAGGTGGACCCACAGAGATAGGCTCGTTAAGAAACATACAATTAAAGAGGAAGGACAAGACCATTGCTGTGCTTGATTTCTATGACCTTCTCCTTAAAGGTGATAAGTCTCAGGATAAGGTATTACAGGCAGGAGATGTTATATTTGTGCCAACATCAGGACCACTTGTTGGTATTGCAGGAAATGTGAAGAGGCCTGCAATCTATGAACTTAAGGATAGATTCGACCTGATGAGCTTTTTTGATATTGCAGGCGGGATTGTCCCTACTGCATATACCCAGCAGATACAGGTCGAGAGGATACAGAAGAATGAAAGACAGGTGTTTGTTGATATTAATGATAAAGATTTGACTAAAGCAAAGGATTTTATGCTTCAGGATGCGGATTTAGTAAAGGTCTTCAGTATTGTGGATAAGGATGTAAATGCAGTTTATCTTTATGGAAACTTAAAACGTCCGGGGAAATACGAGTATAAATTAGGGATGAAAGTTAAGGACCTGATAAAGGACTCTGATGAACTATTACCAGAAACACACTTTGAATACGCCCTGGTTAAGAGATTAAATCCACCAGGACTTGAGACACAGTTGATACCTTTTAATTTAGGTAAGGTTTTACTTAATGACGACGATACAAATAACATTGAGCTAAAACCACAGGATTCGATATACGTTTTTTCAAAGTGGCTCTTTAAGGATAAGCCCCTTGTAACTGTAGAGGGTGAAGTGAGAAAGAGCGGCAGGTTTAACTTAGCTGAAAACACCAGGGTAAAGGACGCCATACTTTTGACAGGTGGACTCACGAAAGACGCCTATCTTCAAAAAGGCGAAATAATCAGGTTAAACGAAAAAAGGGAGGTATCCCGGATATATTTTGATGTCGGGCTTGCAATGGCAGAAGACCCGAAGGAGAACATCCTGCTGCAGGACGAGGACAGGATTTTTGTCAGGAAGATACCAGATTGGCGAAAAGAAAGACTTGTTAGTATAAATGGTGAGGTTAATTTCCCTGGAAAATATATCATCACAAGGGGTGAAAAGTTGTCCTCGCTCATAGAGCGTGCTGGCGGTTTTACGGATAAGGCATATCGCAAGGGTGCTCTCTTTACAAGAGAGTCAATCATGACCCTTCAGCAGAAGATGCTTGATGAGTATGTAGACAAGCTTGAGAAGGACATGTTTATAAGGGGAGGCGAAGAAGTGGCAGTGGCACTTACACCTGAGGATGCAAAGATTAAGCAGGAGGATCTCAAAAGAAAAAAGGAGTTTATAACAAAACTGAGATCTATAAAAGCAAAGGGCCGTATGGTTATACACCTTGCCAGTCTTGAGAAATTCAGGGAAAGCAAATTAGACATCGAGCTTGAGGATGGGGATGCACTGTTTATCCCTGAGAGACCGGGTTCTGTCAATGTTATTGGCGCTGTCTATAATCAGACTGCATTTCTATACGACCCTGAGGTCTCAATCTCACGCTACATATCAATGTCAGGCGGCCCTACAGAGAATGCGGATAAGAAGAGGATATATATCCTTAAGGTAGACGGCTCGGCAATGCCGCCTGATGAAATAAGTGGGTGGGGCATTCACTGGAGCGATAAGGACTACCGCTGGGAAGTGGCTGATTATTCAAAGACAGGGCTTGACCCAGGGGACACGATTGTTGTCCCTGAGAAAATGGAGAAGGTGGCATGGCTCAAAGAGGTAAAGGACATAACACAGATAATATTCCAGATTGCTGTTACTGCCGGTGTCTTGATTGTCCTCTTTTAAGATCGCACTATTATTCTTCGCATTTCTAATCGTATATCTCTATCCTTCCATCACAGTAGCCGCTGAACCTGCCTACTGGGGCGGCACCGGCCTTGTTGAAGTCCCCACCGCAAGAGTCATAGAGGATGGCGAGCTAAGGCTTGGAATTTCTCACGCCTTCCCTTACCGCTGGTATTATGCCTCTATCGGGTATTTCCCGGGCCTTGAGATAAATGGAAGGCTTACTTCCCTTCTCAACCTTCAGGCATCTGACGACCCTGTCTGGAGAAATTACGGGAAATTCAAAGACAGGGCAATAGATTTAAAGTATCAGATCTTCGATGAGAGTAAGGTATTCCCTGCTATAGCTGTAGGCCTCCAGGACATTCAGGGCACCCGACTTTTCCCATCCAAATACATTGCACTGAGCCGCCTTATCCATCCCTTTGACATCACAGTCGGGTATGGTCTCGAACGCCTCAAAGGCCCGTTTGGCGGCGTTGAGGTGCATGTAACCCAGAAGCTCTCTTTAATGGCAGAATACAACCCTATCAAATATGAAAAAGATAGGGTTAATATTGCAGATAAGGCATCTTCGAAAATAAATTTTGGGGCAAGATTTAAAATATGGAAAGGGCTCATGCTCGGCTTATCCCTTCACAGGGGAGAAAATGTAGGAGTTATGGTTAATTACTCTTTTACCCTTGGAAAGCCCATCCTCCCACATAAACCCGACTATCCCTACACCGCGCCTGTTGATAGAAGGCCATTGAGTGAAAGGGGAGAGACAGAGCCTGTGGAAAAAATAAGAGATGCCCTGGTAAAGCAGGGCTTTCATAATGTGAGGGTTTTCATAAAAGGCAAGGAAATTTATGCGGAGTTTGAAAACACAAAGTATCTTTCTGAGACAAAGGCCTTTGGAAGGGTTTTGAGGACTGTTATTGCTCTTTCGCCTGAAGATATTCAAAAAGTCCATGCAATATCAGAGATAAAAGGAGTCCCTGTGACAACTGTATCACTCAGCCCTGAACACTTCTTTGATTTCCTCGATGGAAAACTTACAAAAGAAGACCTTGCAAGGATTGTGACTATTACTACTAAGTCACCTGATTTAGAAGACAATATCACAGAGGCAAGGCAGCAGAAGATAAAACGACTTACTTACGGTATAGAGCCAGTCGTTGAGACTTTTCTTAATGACCCCTCGGGTTTTATAAAATACAGGGCAGGCATCGACCTCTGGGCGGATTATTTTCTTACAGAGGGCACAAGCCTTTATGCGAGATACAAGATTCCTGTGGCCGGAGATATCAAGACATCTGCAGCGCCAACAAATGAACATCCGGTCAGGAGCGATATTGCGGATTACAAGCATAACAATCCGAGGCTTGAGATACTCAGCCTTAATAAATTTATGAGGCTCGGAGAAAATAATTATGCCCGCATCAGCGCAGGCTACATCGAGCCGATGTTTGCAGGCATTGGCGGAGAAGCTCTGCATTTAATCAAAGGTGGACGTTTAGCTCTGGGCATTGAGGCAGACTTTGCAAAAAAGAGAGACCCTAAAGACTCCTTTGCATTAAAAGGAATCACTACACATTCTGTCCTCGGAGAAATCTACTGGAGCCTGGTGGATATAGGCTTTGTTACAAGAATCGAGGCAGGCAGGTTCCTCGCTGGAGACAAGGGAATAAGGATAGAGACAACGAGGTATTTCAGAGGAGCATCTGTGAGTTTCTGGTATACAATTACTGATACGAGCAATTTTTCAGGCTATAACCGCGGCTATCATGATAAAGGGGTTAAAATAACAATACCGGCCAGGGTGTTTTTTGACCATGATTCAAAAATCCTTTATAAGTATACCCTATCACCCTGGACCAGAGATGTGGGCCAGAGGATTGCGCATCGTGAGGAATTATATCCTATGCTGAAAGGTTTTATGCCCGCTGAGATAGAGGAACACATAGAAGAACTTATAGGAGAAGAGGTTATCAACGGCCAGAGGTGACCTGCCCCCTTCTTATTCCAGCTAAAAATAGCCTTTAAAATCCACCCCACAACTGCGCCCCCGCCAACCAGCCATGCTGATTTATATTGCATTCCGTTATCGAATCTTGATATAATGCAAAAAGCGGAAACAAAATACAATATGATAAGAGACTTCTTTTTGGGCTTTATAAAAATTCACATCCTGCACCACACGGCCAGAGAGCCTGTATATGGTTTGTGGCTCATTGAGGAACTTGGCCGGCATGGATACAAGCTAAGTCCTGGCACACTGTATCCCATACTGCACAAACTTGAGGAGGAAAGGCTTTTAAAGTCGTATTCAGAAAATGTTGGCGGGAAGATAAGAAAGTATTATAGGACAACCCCAAAGGGCATTAAGGCCCTATCTCAAATTAAAGAAAAAATAACCGAACTCATGAGCGAGGTAATGGAGTGATTGAGATAAATATCTTAATCACTGTTTTTGCAGCATTTGCAGCAGCAGCCATGACACTTATGACAGGGTTCGGACTGGGAACAGTCCTTACTCCTGTCTTTCTCATATTTTATGATGTAAAGATTGCCATCCTGATTGTGGCTGTCGTGCATCTCGCCAACAACCTCCTGAAGGTCTCTCTGTTCGGAAGGCATATAAGCAAGGATATTTTGAAGAGGTTCGGTGTTCTAACCCTGATTGGAGCATTCATCGGCGCATTCTTTCAGGGCAAAATGGATTCATCAGTGGTAAAGGTTCTGCTCGGTATCGTGCTGATATTCCTCGGTCTGAAAGAAACAACCGCATTTGGCGAAAAACTGAGGCTACCTCAAAAGATTGACTTCATCGGAGGTTTTTTATCTGGCCTCCTCGGAGGTTTTGTTGGAAACCAGGGGGCAATAAGAAGTGCATATCTGCTTAATTACCAGATATCAAAAGAGGCATTTATTGTTACAGCAGCAACGATTGCATCAATAGTGGATATAACACGCATACCTGTTTATGCCTTTTCAAACAGACAGGCCCTGCTTGACAATATGTCAATCTTGCTAATAACAGTTGCTGCAGCATATGCAGGGACGCTCACAGGGAAAAAAATCCTCAAAAGTATTTCACTTAAGGCCTTTAAGAAATACGTAGCCTTTGCAGTGATCGCTATAGGCGCGCTTCTATCACTTAAAATAATTTAAGGCACAAGAGTATACTCTTTTGATGCCATTCCTGCCCCTGCTTTCGCAGAGGTAAACTCCAGCAGGTCGGAGCGACTCTTCGCGAAGACTCGCTTCGAGAATCCAGTATTTTCAAGCATTAATGTAATCCCTCTGGATTCCCGCTTTCGCGGGAATGACAATCTTGTTTGGTATTTTGTGAAATGTGCAACGGAAGTTTTGAAAAAAACTCAGAAATTCCAGATATTTTTTAGTTGCATTCCTTTAATAAATTCTGGCAAAATTGATTAAACAATTTTGTATTATTTCTTTATTTTCTTAGGAGGATAAAATGAAATGCATTAATGAAAGGCGTAGTTATCCACGTCAGTCTTATGAGTTGCCTCTGAAATATTCTTTAAGTATCCTGGATGTGTTTGACCTGAAAAAGGTTGTGAGCACAGGTGTATCCTTAGATATAAGCAGGAAGGGTCTTGGGATTTATGCGGATTTTCCAGTCGAAAATGGACATGTGCTGAGATTTATTGAAAACACGTCAAAGGATATGAAGGAAAAGAAACTGGCTATAGTAAGGTGGGTAAAAAGGGATGGAAAAAAACTTAGGGCTGGTCTGGAATTTGTTTAGTCATCAAAATTCATAATATAATACAATCCTGTTAGTCGGCACTTTTTATACCTTACCACTTTCTAATACCTTCAAGAATATATCCACAACCTCCGGGTCAAACTGTATCCCTGAATACCTTTTCAATTCCTCGATTGCCTTTTCTCTGCCAGGGGTTTTTCTATATGGCCTCTCGGCTGTCATGGAGTCGTAGGCATCTGCAACAGATAGTATCCTCGCCTGAAGTGGTATCTCTTCCCCTTTAAGGCCGTCAGGATACCCTTTGCCATCGTATCTTTCATGATGCCCTCTAATCCATGGGATTATGTCTCCGAGTTGACTTATAGGCGAAAGCACATCCGCACCCTTTCCTGGATGCCTCTTTACCACTTCGTATTCTTCATCTGTCAATTGCCCTGGCTTATCAAGCACCCCATCATAAGTGCCTATCTTGCCTATATCGTGCAGGAGACCGGCAATCCTTAACTTCTCCATCTCACCATCAGAGAGCCCCAGCGCCCTCCCTATTTTTAATGCATATTCTGTAACTCTCTCAGAATGGCCCCTTGTCCAGGGAGACTT
>JACROP010000150.1 GCA_016214385.1 Nitrospirota bacterium | reverse complement strand
TGCGAAAGCACTTATATTCGCGAGCCACTTCATTGGGTCAGACAATGGAATGGGGGAATTAATCTTTGGGACATAATAGTAATAGGTTATCCAGACCGTTGTTATAAATAGACCTATAAAGGCATAAAACACCAGCATGTGCATAATTCTACGGTCAACATTAGGCCCGCACTTTGCAAATCTTGAGTGTTTGAGAAACTCTAAGAGCGTCCCTATAATGGCCGGAACAAAACCCTTTGAATAAGATTGCCCGTTGCCTTTGCTCATACTGTTCCAGAAACGGGCCAGACCCGCAAGATAGGCAATTCCTGCCAGGCCAACAGCAGATATAAAGATGACCTCTATATATAAAATAGGGAAGAACTTCGAATAAACTATCTCTCCTTGAGGAATACGGAGGTGGCCTGTTAATCCAAGCACAGCTAAAAAGAGTATAAGTGGTATCGCAAGTGCCAGGAGCGTCATACCGGGTTGTGTAACTATTTTCCCCATAATCTTCGGTATGGAGTTTTCCTCGATGAATTTCTGCCTTATTGTCGAAAGCACATCACCAGGCTTTGCCCCACGGGGACAGTATTTTGTGCAGTCATTACAATTGTGGCAGAGCCAGACATCAGGATTACCTATAAGCTTATCCTTAAGCCCCCACTGTGCATATATCATCTCTTTTCTCGGAAATGGCCTGCTGTCAGGGGTGACATTGCATACCACAGAACATGTGGCACACTGGTAACATTTTTTTAAAGTATCCCCCCCAGAGGCAACAATATCTTTTACAAAACCTAAATCAGGGGTTATGACCTGCTCTGCCATTTTACCTCCTTAAAATCCCTTAAACGGATTCGGCCCTATCTCTTTGACCTTCTCCACAAATTCGTTTATCATTTCTGGAAGTTTGTCATACTCATTAATAGATACCTGTAACATCTGGACCCTTTCTGCCTCAAGCTTTAGCCTATCCAGGGTTTCACCAACCTTACCGAACCTGTAATCGGCAAGCTCACTTCCCTTCACAAAGTGACACTGGTAATTCTCTCCAAACTTACACCCTATTAGAAGCACGCCATCAATACCTTTCGAAAGGGCATCAGCAACCCAGACAAGGTTCATTCCACCGAGACATCTCAAAGAAATAAATCTCACACTCGGGTCTATCGTCTTGCGGTTAATACCTGCTGTATCCAGGGCAGGATAGGCATCATTCTCACAGATAAGAGATACTATCCTGAATTCTTCCTCAGGGACATCTATGGATTTAATCATCGAGCCTATTATATCCACACTGTAGTCTTTAAATGACACAATCCTTTCAGGGCATGCGCCCATACAGGTCCCGCAACGTCTGCATCTATTAATCTTATAATATGGAATACCCTTTTCGTCTTCATCTATAGCGCCAAAGGGACATTCCTCGGTGCATCTCTTACAGGCAGTGCACCTTAAAAGATAGACATCGGGGAATGTCATATCCCATGCCCTCGGATGAATTGCTATCCCTTTAGATATATGGTCAATACACTGTATCGCCTTGAATGCTGCACCTGCCGCATCCTGCTGGGCCTCTGCCAGATTCATTGGATGTCTGACACCGCCTGCTGAATAGATACCTGTTCTCCTGGTTTCATACTGGAAGCATATAAAGTTTGAATCCGCAAAACCGCATGCACCTTCGAGGGATGGTATCTCAGGACCCTGCCTGTAGCCGAGGTTTAAGATGAACTCTGGTTTTGGGGTTGACTCTATGTATGCCTTCTTAGCCACGTCACCTTTAGTGGATGCCTGTGTAAGTCCATCAAGATACTCTTGAGATTCCCTTGTGGCAGGCACCATGCCAGTGGCAAGGACAATGAGGTCTGCCTCTACCTTAATCTTTTCACCTAAAAGGGTATTTTCCATCTCAACAAAGAGATTTCCATTTCCTGCATCAGTAACACCTGTAACATCAGCCTTTGTCAGCATAACTCCAGGGTCATTCTGGGCTTCCTTGTAATATAGTTCGAGTCTTCCTGGTGTCCTGATATCTATATAAAATATCATTGCTAAAGCATCAGGATTCTGTCTCACATATTTTGCCTGTTTCAGGGATGTTACACAGCACATGGAAGAGCAGTAGGGAAGATGATTCGAGTTACGCTGGCCTGCACACTGGATAAAGGCAACCTTCTTTGCCTCCTTTCCATCGGAAGGCCTTAGAATCTTACCATTTCCCTTTCTTGCAATCTCCTCAAATTCTAAGTTAGTGACTACATTCTTAAATCTGCCATAACCTAGATAATCAAGCTTGTTTGCGTCGTATGGCTTCCAGCCTGCAGCCAGTATAATGGCACCAATTTTTATAGTTTCTGAATTACCGTTTGATGATATAGTCACATCATATAAGCCAGGCTGTCCGTCAGTCTTTTCGATCTTTGCTGATTTGTAGACCTTGATATCAGGATGGCTTTCGACCTCTTTTATAATCTTATCTATGCCTGTATCAATAATCAGTGGCTCTTTGAACTCATCAGTAGGTATCTTCTTATATAATTTATTTATAAAGCCGCCTAACTGAGGCTCCTTCTCTACCAGTACAACCTTACATCCTGTATTGGCAGCTTCAAGGGCTGCCGTCATCCCTGTTATTCCACCACCAACCACAAGTATCGTCTTGCTCAGGTCTTCAAGGATATTTGGCTCAGGTATGTCACCCTTCTGAACCTTGACGATGCCCATCGTAAGGTAATCCTCTGCCATGGTCTGAGTCTCCTCTGTCTTTGGAGGCTGACTCCAGGCAACGAATTCCCTTATGTTTACCCTTTCGGTTATCGTCCCTGAGAAGTCAAATTCCTCGAACTTCACACGGGGAGAGCATGCAGCTATGACTACTGTATTAACACCTTCTTTTATGTCATTTTTTATTAATTGCAACCCATCAGGGCTACACATAATATCATGGGTCTTTATAAGCTCTCTATTTATCTTTGTAGCCTTTGCCGATGATGTAGCCAGTTTCTCTATATCGATGGATTGTCCAATTTCACAACCCTTACATATGTATATGCCATACTTCTTCTCCATCCCTAACTCCTAATCACCTAAAGATATTAAATTTCTAAAAGTAGGACAGCCGTCTCGGCTACCCGTCTGACCCCGAAGCATCGGGGTCCTACCCGTGTTTGATATTCTAAGCTTTACCTCTTCAAGCTCTGGATGCTCTTTACAGTAGCACCTGTGGCATCCTGAACTGACCTTGCAACATCAACAGGGCTCTTAAGTGTTCCTACTGCATATATCCCTTTTTTCATAACTGGCGCATTCACAAACCCTTCTTCTGTAAGAGGGATATCTATACCGATTGTAGAATCCTTTGTGCCCGGAACCATACCCGCAGCAAGCACAACCATGTCGAATTTTCCTGTCACCTTACTACCTCCAGATATATCCTCTACTACAACAATAACATCCTTTGTCTCAGGGTCTTCTGTAATCTTAGCAACCTTGCCTTTTGTAAGGATAATATTCGGGTC